>JANZZA010000379.1 GCA_026419655.1 Armatimonadota bacterium
GCGCTGTCTATCACGTCCACGTGGGCATTTATGCGCCCCAGCTTCCCGGCGGGCCTAGGCTGCTGGACGTTTATGCGGGCGAGCTGAAGGTTGACCCCGCAGCCGCGCCGTCCCAGGTGACCGGCCCAGAGCCACTGTCGGGAGCCGAGGTAGCCAAGCGGCAACGGAACCTGGCCTTTCGCATCAAGGCCGGTGTGTCCCTGGACGGGCCGGGCTATCGCTTCACCGTAGACCGCTCTTCGGGCGCCTGGCAGCTACTGGACAAGAAAACCGGCGTCCTCTGGGCATCCCAGCCAGACCAGCCGATATTCGGGACGGTGAGACTCAGCGATGGGCAGATGACCCGCTCCTTTGCCATCCGCAGGTTCGACGAAATCGAAAGGACCCGGTCAGGCCTCGCACTGGTAGTGCGCCCCCAAATAGATAATAAGCCCACAGGCCTGACACTCACCTTCAGGGTGCGGCCCGTGGGGGACCCTGCGGGCATAGAAATCGCCTACTCGGTGTCGGGGGCCAGTGGCTACCGGGTCGTGAGCGTGACAATCCTGGAGAATGCTTTGTGGACGACTGAGGCCGACGGGGGCTACTCAGTTTTGCCGGTGCGGCTGGGGGTGATGGTGCCAGCCAGCGAGGGCTTACCGAGCGTGAGACGGATGCTCACTTACTCCGATACCTCGATGGCCTTCTATGGCGCCGTCAGGCAAGGAAGCGCTTTGCTCGTGGCCTGGCCGCACTGCGACACCGAACTGGTATTTGCGCACACATGGTTGGACAACCCGATGGTCGGCGGCCGGCGCATGAACAGTATTTCCCTCACCCTTGTACCGCCAGCCGACTCGTGCACCATCCATCCTCTGGGCCGCGGGGACTACTGCGACATCGCGCGTGCTTACCGGCGAATAGCCGCCCGACGCGGGTTTGTTAAGACCTGGGCCCAGAAGCGCCGCGAATGTCCTAATGTGGACAAGCTCATCGGCGCGGCGGACTTCAAGCCCTTTGTTTTTGTGAGGGTACTGCCCAGAGAGCCAGGCGGCCAGGAGGGCCTTCATATCGGGTTTAGCTTTTCTGAAGTTGCTCAATGTGCTGAGCACTGGCGCAAAGACCTTGGCATAGACCGCGCCATGGTTGTCCTGGCCGGCTGGATCCATCGCGGCTATGACAACCAGCACCCCGACATCCTGCCCGCCTGCCCGGAGTGCGGCGGCAACGAGGAACTGGCAAAGGCCGCCATGCGCATCAAACAGCTTGGCTTTCTTTTCGGCCTACACGACAACTACCAGGACATTTACCGTGACGCGCCCTCGTGGGATGAAAAGTACATAAACCGCGACGCTCACGGAAACCTCAAGCTGGGCGGCTACTGGGCCGGCGGCCAAGCCTATCAGGTCTGCGCAATCAAGCAGGTGGAACTGGCCCGCCGCCCGCAGAACCTGCCGGCGGTCAAGCGCCTTTTCGATCCGACAATCTACTTCATTGACACCACTTTCGCCTGGGGCCTGGTGACCTGCGAGGCACCGGACCATCCCATGACCCGGGCCGACGATATGAAGTACAAGTCGCTGCTGTGCGACGAGGCCAAGAAGCATTTCGGCCTCTTCGGCAGCGAGGAAGGCCGCGAATGGGCTGTGCCCCATGCGGATTACTTCGAGGGGATATTCAGCCACAAGGCGTCAGGCGACCCTCGCGAGATTGTGGTGCCAGTAATGCCCATGGTCTACGGAGACTGCGTGATGCTCTATACACACCAGGGCGACCGGCTGGGGCCGTGGGACGCCAAGAAAGTACTCGATCATATCCTTTACGCCGCCATGCCTGTCTACCACTTCGGCAACCACCTGTACTGGACACAGCCTGAGCCTTGCGGCGTGCCAGTTGTGCCACTGCCGCCCTTCGTCGAGCCGGCCGGCCAGAGAAGCTTCCGCATAACCTACCGCTGGCGCGTCGAGGAGAAAATCGGCGACGACTATATGTGCTTCGTGCACTTCACGCATCCGAAGGCCACGCGCCCAGAGGGCATTGCCTACCAAAATGACCACACCTTCGCCGTGCCCACCAGCCGGTGGCAGCCGGGCAGCGTGGTGGAGGATGGGCCGTACACTGTGGAAGTGCCCGAGCAGTTCCTGGGAGAAAGTCAGGTTTGGCTTGGGTTGCTCGACAGGAACGGCGCCCGGATGCCTATTGGCAGTTTTGAAGGCTCAGGCGGGCGGTATTTTCTGGGCACGCTGATCACAGGCCCGGACCAGGTTTCCTTCCGCCCGGCAGAACTGCACCCTGTGCAGAAGCCCTTTGCGCGTGCTGATGGCGGGTGGGGACAAAACCTGGGGGAAACTGACCGCTTCATCAAGAATACCTACGAGGTACTCAGCTACCTGCAGCGCGTCACCGCCGATAATCCAATGACGCGTCATGCCTTTGTTACGGCGGACCGTAGCGTCGAGCAGACGGTTTTCGGGGACGGGAAAGTCCGCGTGACGGTAAATTATGGGCCAGAGGAGTACGTCATCGGCAGCACGGTGCTGCCAAAATTCGGCTTCCTGGTAGAGAGCGGAACTTTCCTGGCGTTTCACGCATCGCGTTTCGCAGGCCGCACCTACCAGCCGCCGGCACTTTTCACCATCCGCAGCCTCGATGACCGGCCCATCAATAAGTCGGGGCGCTTGCGCATCTACCATGGCTTCGGCGACCCGCACATTGTGGTCAACGGCAAAGAGTATGTTGTGGAGAGGGAGCAGGTCGTGCAGCTCCGGCCCGGGCAATGATTGCCGCCGGCGCAAGCCAATCCGGCGACGAAAGGAAGCACCTGCACTATCGCCCAGCGTTCTGGGGAACATAACTAGCTCTTGCGTGCAAGCCTGTGGCGGATGCCTCTCGGATTGCTCGGGCGTGACTGTCCGGCTACCATAGCCGGAGGCTGGCGGAATTGTAATCGGCGTTGTGCAGGCGGCGCCTACGGTCCTACCCTTCATTGCGGTCAACCTGCAATCCGGATGCGATTTTCTTGGGCAACTGATGGAGGGGCCGCCTCGACTTTGGCACCAGTCCGAGTACGCCACACGTTTGCCCATGCCAGCTATACTGCATGGGCGGAACTCAACCGTGAAACGATGGTCTTGCAGCGATCACCCCAGAAAACCGAACACTCCCGTGCTTTCGATGGGTGTTCTCTCGCTTTTCCCGCGCGTGCCTGTGTCGAAACCCTTTGCACACGGCCTGAGAGTTTCGCGGGTTCTTTCCCGGAACGCCGTGCGGCGCTTGCGTCAGGCATCTGTCGGCTTCAAGGCGTGGCCGAAGGAGTACTATTGCCACCGCAGAAAAGCTGCGTGTTCCAAGTTGCCAGGTGAGGGAGTGTTCTCCATGGCCCTGACGGGTCTCGGCTGTCTTCGCAGTGGGCTGATCGCGTTGTTTTTGGCCTTTTGGCCCTTCTGGGCCTGGGGGCAGGTCGCCCCTGCCAGCGTGAATGTCCGCGACTACGGCGCCAAGGGGGATGGAGTAAGCGACGATACCCAGGCGATTCTTGAGGCCTTTGCCGCCGCTGAAAAGCTGCGCATCTCCGAGCAGCCTGTCCCCGGCCAGGCCTATGTCTTCTCAGCCGGAAATGTCTTTTTCCCAAACGGCAAATATCGCCTCTCGGCTCCGATTACGCCCACCGCCAACATGCTCGGGGAAGACAATGCTATTCTCTATCAGCCGGACCCCAGCACAGACATCATTTCCTGGGATTCGGCCTGGCGCTGGCAGATAAGCGGCTTTACTTTCCTCGGCGGGCGCCATCACCTTAACATTGGCAACGCGAATCTGGATACGGGCCGCATAATCATTGACCGCTGCGTCTTCCAAAACGCTTCTGGGGCTGCCGTTTTCATCCGCGAAGGTACTGCATCTACCCAGCTCACCGTCACCAACTGCGTCTTCAATTACTGCGACCAGGTTCTTGTGAATTGGTGCGACATGGCTCGTGTCGCTGATAGCTGGGTCACGACGTCGCCAACGATGCAAAACAGGGCCGTGTTCGAGAACCATGGTATCCTTTTGCTGGAGCATGTTCTCGGCGTGCCTCTGGTTGACCCGGAGCGCGACCAGCGCTGGATTGACAACTACAACGGTGTAACGTGCCGCAATGTCCGCTTTGGCGGCGAGGGTGCAGGCTTCACGGCGATAGTTAACTGGGCAACCTACGACGCCGACTATCCGGTATGGCCCACCTTCGTCATACTCGAAGCCTGCCAGGTGTATTGTCTCGGCAACCCCAGGCGCCGAGCTGCAATCTTTTGTGAGGAGATTCCCAACCAGATTATCGTCCGGGACTGCAACGGGTTCCCGGACCTGCCGGTCCTGCTGGTGAGTGAGCGGCTTGATTTGGACACTTACTTCGACCGGGCCGCCGAACGTGGCGAAGGTTGCCTGCGCTTCTACATCGGCCCTGAGCAGGTGGAGCTGCGTCTGAGAGACCTGCCTGAGCAGATGCGGCCTTACCAGGTAGGCGAGGTTTGCGCAGATGGGCCGCCCACCAGGGGACGCTGGCAGCGCGGTGCCTTCGTCCGCAACCGCAATCTGGAGGGCCCCTGGACTTCCCAGGGCTCTGTCAAGTATCGCAGGCCTGCCGAGACCGAGCCTTTTGGCTGGTATTGTGTCGAGTCGGGACAGCCAGGTGTTTGGAGACCTGTGCATTTCAGTTTCGCGCCACTGTTGCCCTAATAGTGGCCCCCAGAAAGAAAAATACCGCACCCAGCTTGTGGGTTTGCGGATGCTGCCCTTGGCAGCCAGGTGAAGGCGCGTCGGGCATGGAAGAGGCTCTTTTTCCGCGGGAAATCGGGCTATGTGCGAAAGCATGCAGCGCCGCGCGCTGAAAGATTTTCTACAGCGCGATTATCATCAGGCAAGACCGCACTTACGTGTAAGTGATCGTCGCATAGGGTACGTCAGCCGCTGCAAGACAGGATGCGACTAAAAGGCAGAGCACCCAGACGTGCTGTACGACATCTCGCCCTTGGGTGGGCAAAGGTCGAGTTTTGCAGCGACCGCCCGCGGGCTTCCCGGTAAACGGTGCTGGGAGGACCTTTCGGTCTATCTGCAGACCCTGGCAAGCAGGGCCGTGACAGAAGCCAACAGCTTCTCGGGACCTCGCCTGGCCCTTGGGCACTTTTGAACTATGGCGGGGAGTCGTGCTGCCTCCTTCGGCGAACAGGTAGGGAAACCACTGCAAAGGAGGCAGCACGGAATGCATAACGAGTACCTCTGCTTGTACGCTGCACCCGGCGGTTTTGTCAAGGGCCAAAGTTCAGTCAGTCGGGAGTGTTCAGTTTGCTCAAGATTTTGTTTCAGGCGGGAAAGAGTGAGGGGCGGAGAATCACATTGGTGGTCTGTCCGAAACCCGGCTTTGGCGCATACAGGGCCACAAAAGTGTACAAGGTTGTGTGGCTGAGCCTTTGCCCAGGTGCGCGTCTCCCAGGGGCTGCAGGAGCTTCTCCAACAGTATCCTTAGGTGACTGTTGCAAAACCTTCTTTTCGCGGGCGATCCTCTCCCACCCAGCATAAGTTGCCGGCATAAGTCTGCGCCGTTCACGGACTGCGATCTGGGCCAAGGTTAGTTTTGCAACACTTTCCTTAGAAAACCGAGTACTGCCGGTCAGTCAAGCATTGTTGACCACAACTCGCCTGACGGATATATTCCGCGCAGGTGAATAAGAGGCGTGAGGGATGTCGCAATGCTCAGGGCTCTTGGCTTGAGTGCTTTGGTAGCAATAAGTGGGGTGGTGGCGCAGGCTGCGCCGGCCGGGCAGTCCGCCCCGGGTGTGCAAGCGGAAGCCGTACCGGCCGACGCCGTGCGGTTGGTTCTTGACGCCTTTTTCGTCATACGTATGCTCGACGAGAAGGACTACGAGGAGCGGAAAGCGGAGGTAGCGGCCAACCTGGTGTCCAATCTGCGGCCCTTCCTGGTGCCCAAACCTGCCCCAGTCCCGGCGCCCGTAGGGACGAAACCACCGGGCTCAGCATCTGGGGCGGGGAAACCTGCGCCGCCTGGGGCCGCTGCCGGCGCCTCTAAGCCTGGTTCCGGCTCGGCCGGCAAGCCCCCTGCGGCCACACCCCAGACCGGCGGCTCACCTGCTCATGCTAAGGTCCCGCAGAAGATGCGCATCCGGGCCAAATTCGCCTCGGCAGAAAGACCGTACAAAGCCTTGTTGCAAGCCGACCCGGGTCAGGCTCAGGTGGTAGGGGAGTTGCTCAGGGCAGCCCGCAACGCCTTTGCCAAAGGCGAGTTCGACGTGTCTGAAAGCTATGTGGATCATGCTCTCCGGCTGATGGGCGTGCAGTTCAGGCAGTAAGCTGGCTATCTCACTGCGGCGTGTCTGAAGCTCACCCCGCGGGGGAGGAAACTCCTCGCTCCTGCCCCGCAGGACGCGGAAGAAGTCTAATCTCAACTGCGGTGTCTGCAGTTCACCCCGCGAGGGGGGCTGTTTCCCAATGTCTCCACGTCTTCGAGCCATCCTGGTGGACTGCGACAATACTCTGTACCCGCCTGAGACGCGGTTTCTGGAGGCGGGGGACCGGCGCATCTGTGAGTTCATCGCCAGGCGTCTGAACTTGCCTTTGGACCAGGCGGATGCTCTGCGCTTGCGGCTGTGGCGCGAATACGGCACAACGGCCCGCGGTCTGGCCGAGGAGTTTGGCATCTCGCCTGAGGAGATGTGCCGGGAGGCTTTGGAGAGCCTCGACTTTGAAGGCTTGCTCGAGCCTGACCCAGAGCTAGCGCGGGAACTCCGCAGCCTTGGCGTGCCCCTGTATGTGTTCAGCAACTCGACTGAGGCTTATGTTCTGCGGGTGCTGGCAGCCCGGGGACTGACCGGCGTGTTTGCTGGCATTTTTGGCATTGCCTTCTTAGGCTGGGAAGGCAAGCCCAGCCGTGCTGCCTTCGAGCGTGTGGAAAGAGCATTGCCGGGCGGCTGTGGGCGGCTCGCCCTGGCCGACGACAATCCGCAAAATCTTATGGTTGCGCGCCGGCTAGGCTGGTTGGCGGTAGCCGTGGGGACGGACGCGGCCGAAGCGGGCGATCTGGTGATTCCGCGCTTACATGACCTCGGCCGTGCCTTACGCAGGGCCGGGTGGCTGTGAGCCTTCGACGGATGGCTTGGTTGCACGGCTCAAGTTCACAACTTGTGTGACCCGCCCGTTAGCTATGGTTAGCAGCCCTCCGTCGTCCATGCGCAGGCGCGTGTGAAGGAGGCCCATCTGCTCGACCACTCCGGTCACTTCGCCAGTTTGTACCCGGTCCCCGACCGCCCACACGTCGTGGAGAAGCAACATATAGCCTCGCGCAGCGTCCTGCAGAAGGGGCCAGGTCGCCGCCAGCGCTGTGGCGAAGGCCGCACCGACAAGTGGGAAGACTTCTCTGCGCAGGTCCAGGCCGAATATCCTGAGGATGATGGCCACGGCGATGACGTACAGGACCGCCCGCATCAGCATCATGGGCGGGCGAAGAAGCAGGCGGCTGCGCAGCGCGCGGACAACTGGGTCGGGATGACTCGACGCCGTCAGCGCAGGACGTAGAAAGTGGCGTATCTGGCGGTTGGCTACCCAGACCAGGGCTTCAAAGACCGCGGCGACGCAGATGGCCCAAACCAGCTGGCGCGGGAGATTGGATAGCCATAGTTTGTTGAAAAAGTCTCCGAAGCTTTCCATTGTCACCACCCTTCAATACCCAGCATACTTGCACGCCTCTCCTGCCACGCAGAGCAGGAATTACGCACACGACACCAGCGGCAATGGTCTCCCAGATTTGGCGGATACGCTGGATCAGCGCGGATGGCTCGCGCCAGCGCCATTGCTCGCCGCCGGATACCTTCAAGGCGGGAATCATCGAAGTCGGACTCATATATCTTGTTGAGTCGGAGCGCATAGAGCCGGCCCAGTGGTTTTTCGCCTATGTCCATGGCGGCCACGGCCACCAGCAGGCCCATGGAAAAATCGTTGAGCAATCGTCGCGGCCCTGGGGGGTTACGCGTTACGTCGTAGCGAGCTACGACAAGCCGGCCTTCGGGCGTCCGCTCGGCGCGGTCGGCTACTGCCGCAAACCGCAAGTCCTCGAAGGCAGCCTCGTAGCGCAGATCGGCGCCGACAAGCTGGTCTTCTCGCGTCCTGGCGGCTGCATGAAACTCCGCCAGCATTTTTAGGCCCAGCCTTACGGTTTGCTCTTCTTCCACGCTGTCGCTACACGCTGCTCGGTCAAAGCGCCGCAGAAACTCGTCCCGTAGCCATTCCAGAGACACCCGACCGGGGCCGCCTTTTCGGTCTGCAGCCACAAGGGTGGCCCGGATCGCGCCATGAAGCGCATGTATCGCACCCAGGGCCCGA
>JANZZA010000536.1 GCA_026419655.1 Armatimonadota bacterium
GCCTTTCACAAGACCTCTGCCCACCAGCACAAAATCATGCCGCGCCCGCGACCACGGGCCAACTTCCACGGCAGCCTCGGCTGGCCCCCGCAGCGTGAAAACCCTGTCCGGCTCACACGTCACCGTGGCCGTCACGGCCTGGTCAGTATAGTTGTGCACCCAGGCCGCCACCGTAAACGGCTCATTGGGGTTGATGAGAGCACCCCGGCGGTCCTCGCCGCCCCAAAAAGCCCGCGGCTCGTCGGGGTTGACCTGAGCCTGAATCCAGACGTGCTTGCGTGCCAGGTCCGGGTCGGCCGCAGGCGTCCAGTCGGGCGCTGGTGCCGGCGCAGTAAGATTCAGGGCCGCCACATCGGCCTCAGCTATGCCTCGCACGTACACCGGCATCGGCCCCACGTCCAAAACCAGTCCCGGTGCCGGCTGGGCTGCCTCGATTTCTGTCCCAACTACATTCACAATCGGCCCGCGCGCGGGCAGGCTCACCTGCTGGCCCTCTCGGCCCCATACCATGGCCACGGCCTCGCCCGGCGCCCGCCGAAAGACTATCAGATAGCCGCCGTCTAACTGCCGATAGCCCAGGCACTCGGGAGTCCCCAGTTGTCGTATCAGCGCCGCCAGTGCAGCATAAGCGGGCTTTGGCGTCAGGTCATCGCGCACTATGCCCCACAGCGACACGCTACCCTCCAGGAACTCCTGCAGGTAGAAGTAAAAGAACCGTGCGATGCCCGCCGCAAAACCGCATGCATAAGCCCGCGCAAGATAAGAGGCTTGCTCTCGCTCCACCGCCGTGTAAGACCCATCTGGCCCAGGGGAAGCCCTCATGCCCATCTCGGTCATCCACATTGGCTTGCGCAGGCCGTGGGCGGCAAGTTGTTCTCGCACCGACGCCAGAAAATCGAACAGTGCTTCCGGCCCGCCGTACCAGTGCTGATTGTAAATGTCGAAATACTCCCCGACATTGTTGTCATATACCTGGTCGTAAAACGGCCCTGGGGTGCCTGCAGCCGAGCCGATGAGTATCCCAAAGGTCGGGTCGGCGTCCTTGGCGCCAAGATAGGCGGCCTTCAATATGGCGGCATAGTCCTCAGCCCGGCCCACGAAAAATCCTATATTCGGCTCATTCCAGACCTCAAAATAGCGCACCTGTGCGCCCAGGTCTTGCACCAGGCGATTGACGAAACGGTAGACATAAATCGGGTCGCGTGGCGGCATATTCCAGTGAGGTTGGCCGTCCGCGGTGGGCATAAGCGCCCAACCGGCGCAGTCATGGAAAACCTGATATACGGCTATGCCATGGCGCGCCTGGGCCTGAGCCGCCGCCGCGTAC
>JANZZA010000682.1 GCA_026419655.1 Armatimonadota bacterium
GCCTTGAAGGCCTGCAAGATTACATCCGCGCGTATGCACGAGCCGCAGCACAGGCAGCCGAAAGCGACCAGTTGGGCGAGAGGCGTCGTGGGGAGCTTCGCGAGGCGGCGGCCCTTTGTGAGCACATCACCACCGAGCCACCCGCCACCTTCCGCGAGGCCCTGCAACTGTTCTGGTTTGTGTTCATCTACGACGGCGCCGACAATCCGGGCCGTTTCGACCAGTACATGTGGCCCTTCCTGCGTGATGACCTGGAAGCCCGCCGCCTGACCCGCGCCCAGGCCTGCGAGCTTCTCGAAGACCTCTGGGTGCGGTTCAACGAAGTGCGCGGCTGGAACATGGCCCTCGGCGGCCAGACCTCTGACGGCCGGGACGCGACCAATGAGCTGACCTATCTGTGCCTCGAGGTCACCGAGCGGCTACGACTGCCGGCCCCAAACGTTTCCGTGCGCGTTTTTTCGGGAAGTCCGGATAAGCTATGGCGTCGCGCCGTGGAAGTGATTGGGCGCGGCACGGGCATGCCAGCTATCTATAACGACGACGTCATCGTCCCGGCTCTCCAGCGCATGGGGATCCGCCTTGAAGACGCCCGCGAATACGCCTTTGGCGGCTGCACAGAGATTCAGATACCTGGCAAGTCCAATCTCGGCGGCGAGGACGGCAACCTTAATCTGGCCAAGTGCCTGGAGCTGGCCCTGAACGATGGGGTTGACATGCTCACGGGCGAGCAGCTCGGCCCGAGAACGGGCGACGCGACCCGATTTTCAACCTTTGATGAGCTCTGGGGGGCCTATGAGCGCCAGGTAGTGGCGGCCACGGCCAGGATGGTCGCCGTGAGCAACCTCGGGGCGACTGTGCGCAGCCGCCTGGGAGCCAAGATATTCCGCGCCCTGCTCACCGCCGACTGCCTGCCGCGCGGCCTTGACCCCGACGGCCGCGGGGCCATTTACGGCAACGGCGAAGTCATGACCTTAGGCATCGCCGTCACCGCCGACGCTCTCACGGCAGTGCGCCGCGTCGTATTCGAGGAGCGGCGAGTCACGATGGCGGAGCTTTTGGCGGCCCTGCGCAGCAATTTTGAGCAGGCCGAGCATCTCCGTCAGCTACTCCTGCGCCAGCCCAAATACGGCCAGGGGGACACCGAGGCTGACGCCATGGCCGCCCGCGTGGCCAATCATTTCTGGGGACTTCTGCAGCACTTCCACACGCGCCGGGGCGGGCGCTACGGGGGCGGGGTAATCGTCCTGGGGCGCAATGTGGATTTCGGCCGCCACCTGGCAGCCACAGCCGATGGCCGCCGCGCCCGTGAGCCGGTGGAGGATAGCGTCGGGCCGCTGGCCGGCCGCGCCACAAAGGGGCCAACCGCGGCGCTTGCTGGGGCAGCCGGCCTGGACCAGACCCTCGGCCCCATGGGCGTCCTGTGCAACCTCATGCTCTCGCCGAGGTGCTTCCGCGATGCCGCGAGCCGAGGAAAGGTCGCCGCACTGGTCAAGGGCTACTTCAGCATGGGCGGCCAGCAAGTGCAGATAACTGTGGCGGACGCAGCGACTCTTCGCGCCGCTCAGCGTGAACCAGAGAAGTACGCTGACCTCATTGTGCGCGTCGGGGGCTATAGCGATTATTTCGTGCGCTGCAGTCGGGAGCTGCAGGAGGACATCATCCGCCGGATGGTCTTCGAGGTTTGACGGAGGGGCCCTCGGGCCAGGACACGGCCCGGCCAGGCCCGCCGGCAGTCGGGCTACCTGCGCCGCGAGGCAGGCCACCGGCCTCTCGCGCCTCTTCCAGCAGGGCCAGTAGCTCATCCCGCACGGCGGTGAAGCGCTCCGCCTCACAGGGCAGATCGCCATATCGGCTGAGCCGTCGAGGAGTAAGCTCCTCCCCTATCTGCCGCAGGCGCTCCAGCAGATTTGAGGCCCAGACAAGAGTATTGGCTTGGGGCTGGGGGCGCTCGTGGGCCTCAAGCTCTCGAGGGGCGAGCTCTTCCACGAAGTCCCGTAGCTTCCTCAAATATTCGCGGACTCTCTCCAATATTGCCTCGGCTGTCTCGACATCCAGCGGCGTCAGGGGCGAGCCGTAGCCAGTGGGCGAGCGGCCTTCTAAGAGTGCACCCTCAAGCTGGCGAGCATAGTCGCACGCGGACACGTAAAGCGACAGGATATGCTGCCGGCGTTGCCGCGCCGATAGCCCCTCTCCTTCCCTGTGCGACGGCCTTTCCACTTCCTCCGCTGCCCGTACGCGATGCTTGCGTTCCCTCATAGCCGCTACTCACCCCGCGACTTGCTTGTCACAACAAAGCGAAACCCCTGCTCTGATTTTGAGAGCAGGGGTTATCAGTCGCCCTCGCGACAGTTTCCGCGGCCCCTGGGCCGCAGCGGCGAACCCCATCACCACACTCTATGTTACTCCGCTCCCCTCAGCCAGGCAACGTCCCGGTTGGAAATGGTAGCGTACCGTTTTGTGCGCAAAAAAGCTTTACCGTGCCCGCAACCCCCCGTTACCGAGCTTCGCGGAGTCGTCTCGGTAGGAAGGGTACGTTGTTGTCTCCAGGAATTTGGTCTTGACTGACAAGCGTGGTAGAATTGTGCGGTACCATCACGGCTATGGCGCTCGCAGTTGGCTGCCATGGGTTGAGGCGCAGCCAAACAAGCTTCTTCGCGACAGGAGCAGCATGACGATACGGCAGGGTAATCTCAGGCGTCGGCCTGAGAAGGACAGCGGCCCTTCGCCATGCGTGCGCGGAGGAGTGGCTGCGCGTTGTGCTTTGCCCACGGTCGTGAGAGGTCTCGGAAAAGGAGGCGGACAGCAACAGTGCAAGCGAGCCGACGTAGTGTCTTCCTGCAGGGCGTATTTCTCGTGGTGCTATTCTGCTCACTTGAGGGAGGGCGGGCTATGGGTCAGGCCAGTCTAGAGGGCATATTCAACGCAAAGGATTTTGGGGCAAAGGGCGATGGCGTGACGGACGATACGGCAGCTATTCAGGCGGCCATTGACGCGGCGGCCGAAAAAGGCGGGCAGGTCTACATCCCGCCGGGGCGGTATTTGGTTGGCGGGAGCCTGCAAGTGAAACGCGGAGTTGCGGTGATAGGCGCGGCGGTGGCGCCTCTTTCCAATAAGGCTCTGACCGGTACGGTCATTTGCGCCACGGGCGGGCGAGACAAGGAGGATGCGCCGGCGCTCTTCGAGCTGGGCGACGCCAGCGCCGTACAGGGGCTGACCGTGTGGTACCCGGACCAGAAGCCCGACGACATCCGACCATACCCATGGACTTTTCATTTACAGGGCGTTGATAACACCGTAGAAAACGTCACGCTCATCAACAGCTACAATGGCATCAGGGTCGGGCCTGAGCCGAATGTGCGGCACCGAATCCGCAGCGTTTACGGCTGCACGCTGCGGCGGGGGATTTTCGTTGACGCCTGCTCGGATATCGGCCGCGTGGAGAACTGCCAACTTCACTGCTCTTGGTGGTCAGGCGAGCTTGGCGGCAACTGGGACAGGGCTTATGAGTTCATGTGGCGCAATCTAGAAGCCTACGTTTTCGGCCGCACCGACTGGGAGTACGTGACGAATAATTTCGTCTTTCCGTGCCGCATTGGGTACCGGTTCATCCAGACGCCGGCAGGGGCTTGCAACGGCCACATCACCGCCAATGGCGCCGACGCCTGCCAGGTGGCTGTGCAGGTGGACGCCATTCAGCCCATGGGATTGCTCATAACCAACGGCCAGTTCGTGGCCTTCCCCGGCGACGACCCGACGGGCGTGGTGGTCAGCGAGACCTGTGGGGGACAGGTGAGGCTGGTGAACTGCAACTTCTGGGGCGCCTTCAGGAGCATCGCGGTGCTCCGGGGGCCGCATTTCGTGGGTTTTTCGGACTGTTATTTCACGGGCTGGGACAGGAACAACGAGGGCTTGCCGGCCGTGGATTGCCAGGCCGGCCGGCTGCAGATGGCTGGCTGCAGCTTCGACGGCGACGGGCTGGCGCTGCGGCTCGGCCCTGGCATCGCTCATGCAATCGTGACCGGCAACAACGGGCGGCGGGGTTTTCGCTGCGACGACCAGAGCGGCGGCAAGGCCATCCTGAGGGACAACGAGCCAGCGCCCTAAGAGCTAACCATCGGGACTCTGCGCCCTCAGGCAGTGAGGGGACCGGCGAGCGGGGTGGGCCGTCGCCTGCGCCGCCTGCCTAGCTTTCGCTGACGAGGCCCTGTTTGCTGCGTGTGTATTGCAGTTCCACGTCGGCCTTTCGGCGCTCCAGGAGAGCCATGCTCAGTTCGATTACCTCTTCGGCCTCATAGGTGCTCATCGTGCCGACGGTGACCATGTCGCAGTCGCGGATGGTATTCCATACGAAGGCCAGGCCTGTCGGCGGAAGCAGGCGGCCAGCAGCGAGAGGCTTGATGGTCATAACGGGCTTACGGGCGTTATGAATGATGTGCTGGAGCCAATCCGTTTCCACCTGGCAGAGGAAGCCAGCGGCATTGTAGGGCTGGATATAGCTCTCGACATCCTCGTTGCCGTTGTCGGCGCAAATGATGGCTTCCGGGGTGTGGCTGGAAAGGCCCGGGATGAGACCGACTTCGCGGACGTAGCGCAG
>JANZZA010000699.1 GCA_026419655.1 Armatimonadota bacterium
TGAAGTTTTCGGGTTTGCCCAGGCCGCGGCCACCAGAGACGATAATCTGGGCGTCAACCAGGTTATCACGTTCCTCACTGGGATGCTCGATAACCTCGACAATCTTGCAAAGGATAGCCCGCTCATCGAGGCTCACGGGTATTTTCACGACTTCCCCGACACGGGTCGGGTCTGGCTCGGGTTTGCGGAAGACGTTTGGGCGCACAGTGGCCATTTGCGGCCGGGCCTGGCGACACAGAATAGTGGCCATGATGTTGCCGCCGAAGGCCGGGCGGGTTTGTTCCAGCAGCCGCTGTTCACGATTGATAGAAAGGCCAGTGCAGTCGGCGGTGAGGCCAGCTTTGATACGGGCAGCCAGGCGCGGGCCAAGGTCGCGCCCCTGCGGAGTGGCTGAGATGAGGACGATCTCGGGCTTTCTGTCGAGGATCAGGCCCGTGAGGACGTTAACATAGGGTTCCGTGCGGTATCGGGCCAGGGTCGGATGCTCAGCCACGTAAACCCGGTCAGCGCCGTGCTGGATAAGCAGAGCGGCGTCTTGCTCGACGTGGTCGCCGACCAGGACGGCCTCTAAAGAGACGCCCAGGTCGTTGGCGAGCTTGCGGCCCTCGCCGAGAAGCTCCAGGGTGCTTTTGGTCACCCCGGCGTGGCCGCGCTCAGCAATCACCCAGACGCCCCGCCACTGGGACGTATCTACCTCCTCGATGCTGGGGAGGGTGAGGATAATGGCGCCAGCTACACATGCCTGTGCACAGGCGCCACAAAGATTGCATAGCTCGTTGATTACGGCCACGCCGTCTTGAAGGTCTATGGCACCATACGGGCATGCGCGGATGCATAGCCCGCAGCCGTTGCACTTGTCTGTTTCAACCCTGATCACGACGCATCTCCTCGGTCATAAGACTGGCTACTGTCTGGGACGGGTTTTGCTGTATAGGGCCTGGTGACCCGCCGTCTATTAGAAACCTCCTCTGGGGGAAACCCTTTGAAAAGGGTTGTCCCCCAGGGCCCCCTTCCCAAACTTTTTGCACTGTAGGCGGGCCGGATTTTCGGGCGCGCTGGTAAGCCACAGGGTCTGGGCTGCGGCATGGGCGCGGCGCGTACCATCAGTGCCCTTCGCAGGTGCACTCCCGCGCGCCCGAAAATCCGGCCCGCCCCCAAGAGCCTATCCCCTCACAGCAGGCGCCATTCCATACCTCCACGCACGCCACGGTGTCCGCGCAGCTCCGCCCCGGAGCACGAGCATTTACCGGGAAGGGGTGCAGGGGGAACCCCGCTTTTTGCCCAAACGGGCCACTGGTGGGGAAACCCTTTCAAGAGGGTTGTCCCCCAGGGCCCCCTTCCCAAACTTTTTCACACTGCTCATGGAATGGCGTACTCGTCCAGACTGCCATGGCGGCTGAGCGCGGCGGCCCCCGTGGCGCCTGGTGTGGCTGTGCGCCAAGGCCCCGCAGCATCGGCACGTGACCGGGTCTACCGCGTGGCGCTGCGCAATTTTCAACCTGCCTTGCTTACCACGCCCAGGGCCAGGATTTTTTCCACCAGGGCGTCAACCTTCTGCTGCAGGTCGCCCTCGATGGTCTCGCCGCGCTGCCGACGCGGCGGTGTGAAAATCTTCCATACCCATGTCGGCGAGCCGGCAAAACCGCACTGTTTAGGGTCAAGGTTCAGGTCAGCCGCCGTCAGGACGGGTATCTCAGCCTTTCTTGCCTTTAGCACTCCTTTCATGGGCGGATGGCGAGGCTCGTTTATTTGTTTGACGACAGTTATTAGCACCGGCATCCGCACCTCGACGACTTCGTTGGCTACGTCTAGCATCCGGGTAACCCGCACCTTGCG
>JANZZA010000719.1 GCA_026419655.1 Armatimonadota bacterium
TCGGATATATCCCCACACCTGAAGCTTTACAGCGCGGCGGCCACGAATGCGAGACTCGCTATTGGGCCAAGCTGGTGCCCGAAGCCTACAATCTCATACTGGCAGCGGCCGCGGAAGTTCTTGGTGGTCTTTTTACCGACGGCGGACCCGCTCCTTCACCGGGCCAAGACGCGCATTAAAGTGTGGAGCCGCTGCTTTTCGCCTGGGCCGGGCGTGAAAGCATACTTCACAGGTGAGCTAGCCTCGTCAGTCTGGAGAGTATTCGGTTTTCTGAGGAGACTGTTGCAAAAGTTTCTGCAGCTCCTCGGAGATGCGCTCCGAAGCGTAGGGTGGGACACGCAACTTTATACACTTTTGTGGCCCTGTATAAGCCAACACCGGGTTTTGGGATAGACCACCAAGGTGATTCTCCAGGCCTCACTCTTTCCTGCCCGAAACGAAGTCCTGCCTGAGCTGAATACTCCCGTCAGTCCGAGCTGTCTTTTCCGAGGTGACTGTTGCGCAGTAGACTGCTGCAAAGGCCACTTCCCCGGCCTCCAGAACCAATCGCGGGTAAAAGGTCAAGCACACAGGGCTGCACACTTTCTTGACTGTGGGAGACTATTGCAAAAGTCGCTTTCCTGGTCTTCGGATGGGGCCACAGGCAAAAGTTAGGCCACACAGCATTGTACAGTGCCCGCACTGTGGATACGCCGACAGCAGCTTTTGCAACAGTCCCCTCTGCAAAGCCAACGATAGCCTTTGCAAGAAGTGCCCTCTGCGGAATCAACACTAGTTTTTGCAAAAGTCCCCCAGGGCAGCTACGGTTGTGCGTGTCGGCCGGATCATAGCTCGACAATGGTCACTCCGCTGCCGCCTTCGGATGGTGAAGCGAGGGCAAAGCCGCGCACCATTGGTTGTTCTCGCAGCCAAGCATGAATGGCCTGCCGGAGCGCCCCGGTTCCTTTGCCGTGGACGATACGCAGGCGTGGATGGCCGGCAAGAAAGGCATCATCAAGGAACTTCTCGAGCACGTGGATGGCCTCGTCTGCCCTCATGCCGAGTAGATGAATTTCCGTCGGCACGCTAAGTGCCTTCTTCGACCTCATCCGCTGAGCCAGGGCGGAAGCCTCAGGCGAAACACCCGGCTCATCAGCTAGCTCCAAGTCCGAAAGCGGTGCTTCGACGGCGAGCTTGCCCACACGCACGACGGCCCTGTCTGCCTCCACTTGCTCAATCTCGCCTTCGTTGCCGGAGGACTTGATGCGCACCCAGTCGCCAGCTCGCAACAGCAGGCGTGGCTGCCCTGTGCCTGCTTCAACACCCAGGAGCTCACGCCCCTGGGCTTCAACGTGCGCCGCTAGGCTGGTCAACTCTTCCCGCAGGCGCTGGGTGACCTTTGACTGACGCGGCTGGCGCTGAAGTTCGGCAATGATGCGGCGGGCTTCTTCCTCGGCGGCAGCCACTATCTTCCGCGCCCGCTCATAACCGCGCTGGGCCAGCCGCTTGCGCTCTTCTTCCAGCCGGGCCAGCTCTCGCTCATGCTGGGCCCGCAAGCGCTCAAGCTGGGCGCTAAGGTCCTCCGCTTCTCGTCGCCGGTCTTCCAGGCTACGACGGCTGCGTTCTATGGCCCGCAGGGCCTCATCAACTTCGCGCCCGCGCCGCCCGAGGAGTCGTCGGGCTGAGGCAACTATCCGCCGCGGTAGCCCAAGCCTTTGGGCCACCGCCAGGGCGTTGCTCGCCCCGGCGTGACCGATGAGCAGCCGGTAAGTGGGCTTCAAGGTTTTTTCGTCGAATTCCACAGATGCATTTTCCATGCCCTTGCGCTGATAGGCGAAAGTCTTGAGCTCGTTATAGTGCGTGGTGGCGATGGTGCGGCAGCCAGCCTCGTGAAGCTCCTCAAGCAGCGCACGCGCCAGGGCCGACCCTTCAGCCGGATCTGTGCCCGC
>JANZZA010000739.1 GCA_026419655.1 Armatimonadota bacterium
GCGCGGGGCGCAGAGATACCGCGCGAGATACTGGTGAGCCATGAACCACCCGACATCGAGGAGTGGCCGGAGATGCTGACCCAGTTGCGCGGGGGGCCAGTCAAAATAGTCAAGCCGTCGCGCGGAGATATGCGGCGGCTGGTCGAGATGGCCCTGCGCAATGCTGAGCTGGCGGTCGCGAGAGCAGTCTCGACCGAGACCGAAAGTCGCCGGGTGGCCCGCGCAGCCGTGGAAGACCTTGGCCAGGCGCTGGGCATGAGCCGCCCCCCGCGGCGAATCGAATGCTACGACGTTTCCACCACGGGAGGCCACCTGGCCGTTGGAGCAATGGTTGTCTTCTCCGACGGCCTGCCCGACAAGAAAGCCTACCGGCGCTTCCGGATACGCACCGTCGAGGAAAAGCCCGACGACTACAGGGCCATGGCGGAAATGCTCGACCGCCGTCTCGCGAGAGCGGCCCAGGGAGACGAGAAATTTCTTCCCCCGCCCGACGTTATTCTGGCTGACGGCGGCAAGGGACAGCTAAACGTCGCTGTCGAAGCTGTGCAAAAAGCTGGGCTAGACGTGACCGTGGCCGCCCTGGCGAAAGAACACGAGGAAGTTTTCGTTCCCGGCCGCGAAGAACCCCTGGATATGACCAGCCATCCTCGCGCCCAGTTTCTACTCCAGCGCATCCGCGACGAAGCCCACCGCTTCGCCATAACCCACCACCGGTCCCTGCGCGACGCAAAAGCCACCGCGAGCATCCTGGAACAAATTCCGGGCATCGGCCCAACGCGCCGAAAGGCCCTCCTGGCACACTTTCCATCGGTCCAGGCCATCGCCCAGGCCAGCCTCGATGAAATCGCCAGCGTTCCCGGCATATCACGACAACTGGCAGCAACACTCAAAAAACACCTGCTCGAAAGGCTATAACTGCAAAAGGCAAAAGAACACCGCTTTTGTCTGGGGGAAACCCTTTGAAAAGGGTTCTCCCCCAGGCCCCCTTCCCAAACTTTCTCTTCCTGCGCCGCGGCCACCGGCGGCACCGCACGGCGCCAGCCGCTTCGGGCCAGGCCACTGCCGGGCATACCGGCGGATAGCTGGGACCCACTGCGGCCGGTGGCCGCGGCGGAAAGACCCACGCGCGCATGGCCCGGTGAGCGCGAAGAAGCAGTGCATCTCTCTGTCCAGCCCCGGCAAGCCCGCATCTCCGCAAGGTAGCACGAGCATTTACGGGGAAGGGGTGCAGGGGCCCCCCTTTTTGCCCAAAGGAGCGACCTCTCTACTGGGAACCCTTTGAAAAGGGTTCTCCCCCGGCCCCCCTGCCCAAACCCTCTAAGCTGCCCACACCACACACACCGCATTTATGCACCGCGAGAGGACACAGTCCGCCTGGCAACAAAAGGAAAGCGACGGGGTCTCTATGCGCGACGCCGTGAACCCCGCAAGGAAGAGGCAGTGGGGATTTACTCCTCAGCACCCACGCGGGTTCGGTAGGCCCGCTGGTTCGTCTCGCGCACGACGGCCACGAACTCCGCATATGGCTCGTCGTTAATGGTGACCAGGCCGTAATTGCTATTTTCGCCGTCGAAGCGCCCCTCGGCCGGCTGGTCGGCATACTTGAACCAGTGGGCGCCAACCACGAAAGGCATCCGCAGGAGCGCGGTGAGGTATTCGCGATATTTTGCCGCACGCTGGGCCTGGGTATCAACGAGGGGGCCTGCGCCCTTGGTATTGGGGAGGCCGGAATCGCGCGCGCGAAAGGCCCACTCGCTGATGAGCAAGGGCAAGCCGGAGGCCTCGTGGAGTTTGCGCAGCGGCAACTCGTAAGGCTCGGGTACGTAGTAACT
>JANZZA010000023.1 GCA_026419655.1 Armatimonadota bacterium
CGGCCAGGCCGGCCAGGTAGCAGTTGAGCGACGTGGCCGAAAAGGGCATGGCAAAGAACGGTAGTTCCATAGCCTCCAGTGTAGCGCCTCAGCGCCGCGTGTATTTATCCCCAGGGGCAATCGTGGAGTATTGAATCCAGGGGGCAATGTCGGGGCTCACCACCAGGCGCGGGCCGCCTTTGTCCACCTGGTGGGAGATGTAATGCACGCCCTCCGGGTCGCCGGTCAGGCGGCCCCAGGCCCATTCCTGGCAGGGCGAAAATCGGCACACGCGCCCATCCCGTGCCGGGCCGGGGGTTGGCGAATCACCCATTTTTGGCGTGACGGATACAAGGCCGTCAAGGCAAGCCTGGACTGTCAGCAAATACCAATGCCGGCCCTGACTGCATGGCCGGCACCGGTTGGGTGGTGTGGGAAGAGGCGTAAGCCGGGTTCTGTTTCCGCAGCCATCTCTCTGGGATGAGCGTCGCCGCTCACCTCGAGCGTCCCCGCCGCAGGTCGTAGCGAACCGGGTCAGTTCTGCCTGTCGGACTTACGGGACTTGCAGCAGATGGGGTTTGCCTAGCTGCCCCTGTTGCCAGGGGCACTGGTGCGCTCTTACCGCACCGTTTCACCTTGACCGGGTTACCCCGGCAGTCTGCTTTCTGTTGCACTACTCCGTCGGGTTCCCCCGCCCAGCCGTTAGCTGGCATCCTGCCCTGTGCTGCCCGGACTTTCCTCTGGTGAAGCACCAGCGGCTGCGCCCTCTTCCCACCCCCTTATTTTAGCTCAGGCAGACCACCTTGTTAAGGACGGCGAGGTTTGAAACGCCCTTAGACCACCTCCCGTTCAGTGGGGTGGATGCGTCAGGGGGTGTTTGGGTCGAAAGCGGCGAAGATGGGCTGACGCTCAGTGAGGGGGCTACCTCATTCATGGATGATTTTCTCGACGACCTTCTTCACTCGGTCGCCCGGCGCTACCGGCCCGAGCGCCTTGGTCACGATGCCAATGGCTGCCATGGGCGATTTGAGCGAGGCAAAGTCCACATGGGCCCGTATCCAGGCTTCTATTTCAGCCTCGCTCATCTCCTGCGGCAGGTATCTGTCCAGAAAGGCAATCTCAAATGCGTTCTGATTCTCTTCTGCCGTGACCCGCAGGGCTTTGAGAATCTTCACGGCGTCGGCGTCGGGCAGGGGCCTGCCGTCGCCCTTGCGGGCGAGTTCAGCTTTGACCACCCGGGCAAAGTCGCGGCTGGCGGTATCGCCGCGCTTCATGGCCTCGACGATCTCCTTCTTGATTCCTTCGTAAATCGCGGTGCTCATGCCTTCAGTTTATCGCGCTCTTCACAGAGGTGGCCGCCCACGAAAACGAGAAGGGACAAAGAGACGTGCCTCACCGAGGTGAGGTAAGCTGGTCTGCGTTGCGGCTGAGCCGGGACGCATGTTTTCGAGTTTCCAGGCCGCCACTGTTCTGCTCCGAACCGGGCGTTCTCGAACTCGAGTGGCTCACAATGTGTGTGAAGAGCGCTCCAGCCTGGCCGGGGTTGGACACCGTTGCAAAAGTGCCAACGGCGGGCTTTTTCCGCGTTGCTTTTGCTGCTTGAGAAAAAGCGGGTGCGACGGGGTAGGGGTGGGTTGCAACGGAAGCGGCTGGGGTACTGCGCAACAAGGG
>JANZZA010000061.1 GCA_026419655.1 Armatimonadota bacterium
AGTTCCGCCACTGGTTGACCATGGGCCGGCGCATTCCGCATCCCCCCAGGCAGGTCTTCATCAACTGGTTCCGCACGGACGATTCCACCGGGGAGTTTTTGTGGCCCGGCTTTGGCGAGAATATCCGGGTGCTCAAGTGGATAGCCGACCGCGTCAAAGGCCGAGTGGGAGCGCGAGAGACACCAGTAGGACTGATGCCGCACCTGAGCGACCTGGAACTGAGCGGCTTGAACGTTTCCCAGGAGGCGTTGGAGCGGCTGTTCAAGGTTCATCGGGAAGCGTGGCTGGCCGAAGCGGCCGAGGTAGGTCAGTTCTATGAACAGTTCGGCGACCGGATGCCCCCGGAGCTGTGGGAAGAACATCATGCGCTGGTGAAGCGGCTGGAAGGCTCTGCCTGAGGTTGTCAAGAGGTTGTTGAGGGAGACCGCAGTCCTGCCTACGGGACTGCGGTCTTATTGTTGCATCCTTAACAAGACTCAAGACTCGCGCAAGAAGTGCCGATATATGCAATGCCCGCTGACAACGTCATGCAGGGTGGATGTGGAGCGGGTGCAGGGGGCAGGCGAGGACGAAGCATGAGTGGGAGCCACGTGTGGAGGGAGAAGTTATGCGGGCGGGGAGTGGCTCAGGATCATGGCCACAGGCCGAAAACCCAGGGCATTTATAGTAGAGGACGATGCGGGCTGGCGAAGGGCAGCATTGGCGGCGCTGGCCGACGCAGGCTTTTCGATTAGGGAGGCGAGCTGCGCAAGCGAGGCGCGAAATAAGGCCGGCGAGTACAACCCGAACCTGCTGATAGTTGACCACAAGCTGCCGGATGGCGATGGCGTGCGGCTGGTCAAGGAGTTTCGGGCACGGGGCCTGGAGGCGCCTGCAGTCATAACGACAGAGACGCCGTCCGTGGGGACGGCGGTGCAGGCCCTGGGGCTGGCGCCAAGTGAATACCTGGTAAAGCCTGTGCCGCCGGGGCACTTGGCCCGCCGCGCCCGACAGCTCTTAGACCCGCCGCCTGTAGTTGGTTGCAATTTCCTCTGGGAGGCCTTGCGGGCCAAATACGGCTTTGACCACATCTTCAGCGAAAACCCTCTCGTGCAGCGGTGCTACGCGGCGGCTGCGAGAGTGGCGGACTGCTCAGTGCCGGTGCTGATTGAGGGTGAGACCGGTGTGGGCAAGGAGTACCTGGCCAAGGCAATCCACTACATGAACGGGCGGGCCAACCATGCCTTCGTGGCCCTCAACTGCGCGGCGGTGCCGGAAGCTCTTCTGGAGAGCGAATTGTTCGGGCATGAGAAGGGCGCCTTCACTTCGGCGAGTGCCCAGAAGAGAGGACTCGCGGAAGAAGCTCATCTGGGTACGCTCTTTCTCGACGAAGTGGGCGAGATGTCGCCAGTTATGCAGGTGAAATTGCTGCGGTTCCTTGAGGAGGGAGCCTTCCGCCGGCTGGGAGCCACTTCATTGACGCAGGTGGATGTGCGGATTGTGGCAGCGACAAACAAGAACCTGCTGGAAGAGGTTGAAGCTGGGCGGTTTCGTGAGGACCTGTACTACAGGCTGGCGGTAATCGCATTCTACCTGCCTCCGCTGCGGTCCCGACCGGAAGACATTGAACTGTTCGCGCGAACCTTCGTGGCCCGCCACGCCGGGAACGAAGTCGAGCTGAGCAGCGGGGCGCTGGAGAAACTCATGGCCCACCGGTGGCCCGGCAACCTGCGGGAGCTGCACAACGTCATCAGGCGCGCCGTACTGCTCCACCGGGGCAAAAACATTACTCCCGATGACATCTGCTTTGATCCCATTGGCAGAAAATAATCTGGGCGGCCGTGGTATGGGCACTTCTCCCCGGAGGAGACCCCTGTAACAGGAGAGATGTCCCCGTCCCCGCTTCCCGAGTTTTCTTGCGCTGCTTGCGTGCTTCTCCCCCGAAGGAGATAGGGCCGGCGGCAGCAAGGCTGGCTGGGTAGCCCTTCGTGTGCAGCCGCCGTGGCCGGTGGGCGTACATGCGACAATCGCTAGCCGCGCGGGAAGCCAAAGGCGTCGAGGTGAAGCACGGCCGCGATGGTGGCGCGGACAGTGGCGGCGGCGTTTTCACAGTCGCAATTCTCCGGCACGTCGGACTCCAGGTGGTAGTGAGGGTCGGCGTAGGGGAAGGAGCCAGTGTTTACCACGGCAGCCGGGTAGCCGGCCTTGACGAACGAGCCATCGTCGTCATTGGGGAAAGGCCGCTCGAAAGCCGATTGCTCGAGACCAAGGCCGTACAGCTCATTGACGTGCTCCATGAGGACGGCGAGGACCTGCCCCTCAGGCGTGCAGTAACCGGTGCGGTTTATCAAGCGGCCAGCATCTTCCGGCGCCTTCACGCCGATGCCGTCGAGGTTGAAGACCGCTATTATCTCCTCTCCCCTATCCTTGGCGTTGCGGGCGGCTACTTCGCTGGTCCAGGGCGTGTGCTCTTCGTTGCAGAAAAGAAAGCAAATAGTGCGCTGGGAGGCGTACTCGGCCAGGACGCGGGCAGCCTCGAGATTTCCCGCCGTGCCGATGGCATTATCGTTGGCGCCCGGCGAGTCTATCCAGCTCTGGGAGTCCTTGTGGGAGACAAGGATTATGGTCTCGTCGGGCTTGTCGGAGCCGGGCTTGCGGGCGTAAAGATTGTAGGCGACATACCACGGGTCGTCTGGGGCCGGGGCCGAGTACTGGTGGGCTTTGGGCTTGGTCTCGTCCCGGCGAAAGGCCTGAACGTGGCAGGCCTCGCGCAGGACTTCATAGCCCCAGCTCCGAAGCTGGGCTTCGATGAAGTCATCGGCCTCGTCCAGAGTGCTCTTCTGGTGCCCGGGCAATGTGTAGTTTGCCTTTCTGTAGGGCAGGGGATTCCTGGCGAGGTAGAAAACGGTGTCGCGCAGGTGCTGGGGTTCAGGACGGAATATGAACTTCTGAACTTCTGAGCTTAACATCTTCTCCACTCCCTTATTCGCTACAGGCGCTTGCCGCCGCCCTGCAGGGCCTGCCTCCGCGCCGCGCTATTGTCCTGCCCGCCAGCAGTGCACGGCCGTGGGGCCGTGGGAACTGCCGCACAGAAAGAACACATGGGCGCCCGTGCCTTGAAAAAGAGGTCTTCTCCCTGGTGCTTTTCTGACCTTCTTGTGCTGGCGGCACCCGGCAGGGTTTTTCGGCGACGAGAGACGGGGTATAAGGATGACGGGCAGCAGCAGGGACTATTCGGTTTTCTAAGGAGACTGTCGCAAAGCACTCCTTTGGGGGCTACCCGCCGCACAGACTGTTGCCCTTGCGCTACAAAGGTTGTGCTCGCCTGGGAGGTCGGCACGCGCGAGGGCGCGCTGTGCAACGGTCACCGGAGGCAATTCGTCGCGCCTTGTGACTTCCTGCCTGAAGTACAATCCTGAGGGAACCTGAATACTCCCGCGCCAGCACCTGGGTTTCCGTGAGAAGGTCTGTGGTGGTAGCATAGTGGCGTTTCTGGCTACTTTCAGCGAGCCTTGCTGGCATTTGGGGTGACGATAGCATGGGTAGAGTGGAGTCTTCGATACGCGAGCGGACAGCGCCGACGGAGCGAATACGCCGATTAAGAGAAGATGCGCTTGGGCGTCCGGTAACGGGGAGTTTCGAGATAGCTTTGTATGGCGGGGAGTCGTGGATGCAGACGCGGGGGGAACTATGGTGGATAGTGCGCCGGGGACGGCGGCTGGCCCACATCCTGCGGAATATGGAGGTGGTGATAGGGCCGGATGACCTGCTGGTTGGGCGGCTTAGCGGCCGTGCGCCGACCCCCGAAGAAGCGGAGCGGCTGGCGCGGGCAAACGAATTCATGGCGGCGCAGCCGGCAGCGGCGGGCCAGTCGGGGCACATGGCCCCGGACGTGCCGACCCTGCTGGGTGTGGGCTGCAGGGGCCTGCAGGCGCGGATTGCGGAGCTTGCGGCAGGGCTGGACCCATCCGCGCCCGAGGCAGCGCCTAAACTGGCCTTTTATCGGGCCGCGCACGAGGCCCTGGACGGACTTTGCGATTTCGCCGGGCGCTATGCGGACAAGGCTGAGGAGTTGGCCGGAGAGACTGAGGACCTTCAGCGGCGTGAGGAGCTGCTGCGCATAGCCGAGGTCTGCCGCCGCGTGCCCGCTTACCCGGCGCGGACCTTCCACGAGGCGCTGCAGGCGCTGCATTTTCTGTTGTTCGTGCTCAACTGCGTGGAGGGCTGCAGCCTCACCTCGCCCGGCAGCATAGACCGGTATCTGTGGCCCTATCTGCAGGCTGACCTGGCGGAGGGACGGCTCACGCGCGAAGAAGCCCAGGAACTGCTGGATGCCTTTTTCGTAAGCTTCAACTCTTACATCGCGCGGGGCTTGGCCATAGGGCTGCTGGTGGGTGGGCGAGACGCCGAAGGTAAGGACGTGACAAACGAGCTGACGTGGATGTCTCTTCATGCCTGCGACCATGTGCGTCTCCCCTACCCCTCGCTTGGGCTGCGGGTGCATAGCGGGACGCCGCCAGAGCTGCTGGACTACGCGCTGGAGCTGCTGGCCGAGGGCACGACCCAGCCAGCGCTGTTTAATGACGAAGTAGTCACGGCGGGCCTGGTGGCAGCAGGACTGCCGCTTGAGGATGCCTGCGACTACGTGAACTCGACGTGCGTGGAAATCACGCCATGCGGGAAGAGCAACGTGTGGGTGGCGAGTCCATATTTCAACCTGCCGCAGATACTGCTTGACATAATATCTGATATTGGCACCGGGGAGATCGCGGCGCCGGCGGATTTCGAGGCGCTTATGGTTGAGTACGAGCGGCGGCTGGGCGAGAAAATAGGCCAGGCGGTCGCCGAGCAGAACACGTATCGGTATAGCTGTATGGCCCATCGCAATTTTCCGCTGGCCTCGTGCTTTGTGCGGGATTGCCTGGACAGGGGGCTGGACATGGAATGGGGCGGCGCGCGGTACAACTGGATAGAGTGCAGTTTCGTTGGCCTGGCCACCGCCGCTGATAGCCTGGAGGCGGTGCGCGAGTTTGTTTACAGGCGCGGGGACCTGGACTGGCGCGCTCTGCACGCCATGCTGGCGCGCAATTTTGAGGGGGACGAAGCATGGCGGCAGAGGCTGATGCGAGAGGCAGACAAGTACGGCAATGACGAAAAAGCCGTGGACGCGCTGGCGCAACGCATAATGCAGACGGCGACGAGAGAGTGTCAGCGGCACCGCACGGTATTCGGCGCCGGCTTTCATCCCGGCCTGTTCGCGTGGATAATGCACTCCGTTTTCGGTGAAGCTACCGGGGCCACGCCGGACGGGCGACTTGTCGGGCTGCCCCTGAGCCCTGGGCCAGACCCGTCCCCCGGGCGTGCCAAACGAGGGCCAACAGCAACCGTATTGTCGGCTACGGGCTTTGACCACACGCCGCTAATCGGGGGCGTGGCGCTCAATCTCAAGTTTTCTCCGACCACGCTGGATACGCCGGAGAAGCGCAGGAAGCTTGCTTCCCTTGTGCGTGTCTACTTCGACCGCGGGGGTTTTCAGGTGCAGATAAACGCCGTCGGTGCGGCGACGCTGCGGGATGCTCAGGAGCATCCGGAACGCTACGA
>JANZZA010000124.1 GCA_026419655.1 Armatimonadota bacterium
GTATAAGAGACAGACCGCTTACCCACTCGGCATCCGGCGGAATCACTTCGTCAAAGGCCGGGTCGAGCAGGAAGCGTCCCAAGGACGGCGCTGAATGGGTCTGGGTAGCGTGAACCATCACGGCATCCGGCGGAATACCCAGCCTGACCCTGGCCGCTTCGCGGATGCGAGCAGTGTACTCGGCAGTAATTATGGTCACGTCTAGCGCGAGAATCGCGAGCCGGCGGCCGCCTGCTTGAAGCACAAGGGCCTTGGCATAAAGGGGGTCAAGGACAAGGCGAGCTGGCCGGTGGCGGGCGATGTCTCCGGACAGGTGCGTGCCAGCAGGCGGTGTGATGTCAACCTGCGCAGCACCAGCAAGTAGCGGTGCGGATTCTGTGGTCATTGTCGCGCCCCCTTACTACAGAGACTGTTGCACAAGTGGCTTTTGCGGCCACGAGAAGGAGTCGCGGGTGCAAGTTCGGTTGTACAGTCTTGTGCACTTTCCGGGGTCCGGTTGGGCCGACACCAGGTTTTGCAACAGTCACCTGCAGGAAACAGACTGCAGGCAACGCAGGCCTGTGTGTACATAAAGGCCTTGCGGCCGCAATGGACACCAGCCGCGCCAGTTCTTTTTCTGGGGAAACCCTTTGAAAAGGGTTATCCCCAGACCCCTTGCCAAACTCTTTCGTGCTGTTTCCACCCCTCACACCGTTATTGACCGCGCCGGTTTAGGGCATGTGCGCGGCCAGAGCTGCAATGAAGTCCTGGGTATGGAATACAAACCCGAAGGCCAGAGCCACGCGCCAAAGAGCCTCTTCTTTGTTTAGCTCAGCCCGGGCGGTTTCGCGGTTTTCGACGGCGGTGGTGGCATCTCGGAAGACGGAACACATGACGCCGCGTGCCGACATGTCCATCATCCCACCCGGGGACATCAGCAAGCACCAGTTGACCGCGAACCCTGCGTAAATCAAATGATTCACGCCGCTGGCCCGGCACCACGCAAAAAGCTGGTGCCCGTTCTCGGCCACCGGTTCATCGGGCAGCGGCCTGGCGGCTGGATGGAAGTCTAAACGAGCAAAGCCGCGGTCAATGTCGGGCTGGTTGTGTGCGCCGGGGAAGACCTTTTCGGCGCGAAGCTTGCGCAACCGGTCCAAAACCGGGTCACTTTCCACCTGCTCCGGCCCAGGAGGCGACGGACCAGCAAGCTTTACGACGGCCTGATACCCGGGCAGGCCCTTATAATAGTCGCCGCCACCTGCGATGTGCACGAGTGGAAACCCGACCGTGCGCACAGCCTCGAGCAGCCGAGGCAGTACGCCACGGCAAATGTTCTCTGCCCGCGGAATGTATTCAACGGCCCTGTGCCAGCCCGGGAATTCCTCGCGAGTGCCCGCGTCCCAGACGTGCATGACAGCCACCGCGGTGTGCTCGCCCGAAATCTCGACTTCAGTCTCACACCAACCAGCGTATCCCTCGCCAGGAACGTCGAGGGCAAAGTCTGCATCGAACTGCTGGTAGTAACGGGCCTTTAGCTTGAGCGTGCTCATCACTGGCATGTACCTTATTTGGCGCCTGGTACGAACCCGATTCGCTTGATAAGTGACTGGTCGCCAGCAACCACCCGTGGCCGTGGAGCGAATATGGCCTCCAGGAAACTGACTGGAGCCTTCAGCTCGACGACAGCTTCGCCCACGCGCAGGCGTGAACCCTTAGCGAGGGCAACACGCTCGACGCTGCCAGCTCGACTGAGGCGGACAAAGCAAAACTCCGCGTCGGTTGAAAGTCCCCAGTCGGGCTGTCGCAGGCTGCCGATTTCGCGAAAGTCTGGCTGGCGGCCAAGGGGATTTTCGGCGTCCGCCGAGACGATTAAGTCCCGCCGGCCGTCGGCGAGGCGGGCCTCCAAGGCGACCGCAGCGTCCCCGTACGGCAGGCCTCTACGCGCTTCTATGCCCAGGCGTCGGATTGTCGCCACAGGTGACCGACTGCCGTCGGCGTAGGGCTGCAGGACGGCGACGAAGTTAGAACACAGGGGCGCTTCGCCCTGGCGCTGGATGACAAGCCGAGGCAGCCAGTACTCCTCGGTCGTATTGAAGGATGCGGCAGCCCATGCCTCACAAACGCCAGCAGCGGCTTGGTTTGTCATGTCGGTGTATCTCATGCGCACCTGGCGGCCCGCAGGCAGGTAGCCGCGAATATCCTCGACGGCAAAGTCGGCCGACCATCCAAGCCGGGCAGCCGAGTCAAGCCGTAAATCGCGAAGCAGAGCGCCGTGGTCAAAATCTTCCGCCGGTGCCAAGGATAGGCCCTCAACGGCTACCTTGCCGGGCGGTCCCTGGACAAATTTCGTGTGTTCAGAGCCACCCACGACCCTAAAAATATCGGCTGCGTAAAAATCGGTTTCGGAAACATCCACCAGGACGACCGTCCTGGAGTATTGAGGGGCCGAGTAAACAGCGGGAGCCGCTGCCTCGATGAGGTGCACGCCCTCGCCGTCGCCCCAGAGCCGCGTGGTGCCTTGTGCGACTTGCTGACTGGCGCGGTCAATTAGCACGGTATTGTGCGATGCAGTGATGTGGTACCACATGGCCCGTGGCGACCCCCAACCACCGAACTGCAACGGCGGGTTCCCGAAGTCCGGCAAAAGGTTCAGCC
>JANZZA010000143.1 GCA_026419655.1 Armatimonadota bacterium
GCTAATCACGGGCATCGAGGGCAATACCGTGAAACTTTCCAAGCCACTGCCAAAGCCTTTCACGGCTGGCCAGCGGGTGCTCATGGCAACGCTTAAATATCGGCCCTTCTCAGTGCCCGGCAGCGACGAATGGAAGGAGACGATTTCCGCCTGGCAGCGGTACGCCGGCACGGTGGCGCGGTTTGTGGCCGATGTTTTGGGCACTCGCGACGCGCCCGACAAGGGCTTCGACATGGAAATCTGGAACGAAATGTCCTTTGGGTCGAACTTCATTTACATCAACTACTACTACGACCCGCCCTATGCCGACTACAACGGCGATGCCAACTGGGGCCATATCGTGGCGGCGACGGCCGAGTATGCCGAGGCGCATCCCCAGGATTTCGCTGGCGTGCGCTTCAATGACGGCTTCGGCAATACCCTGCCCTGGCAGGCTTCTTCCTTCGAGCCGGCCCGAATATCGGCCATCGGCAAGCACCCTTATACCAATCGCCGAAACCTTCCCGACGAACACGTAAGGGGCGTCCACATCAACGCCCTCGGCGGCGAGGACAACTACTGCCCGACCTACAGCTGCATGTTCCCGGAGTACGGCGGTACAGCCATCCAGACCGAGACACTAATCCGCGACCTGGCGCCCTTCGAGACGGAAATCTACGGCTGCAAGCATGGCCGCTTCGTTCGGCCGGGCAATCCGTGCACAATCTGGATAACAGAAGTGGGCTATCCGCCCGCCGAGGACGGCGTGACGGACCGCGATGAGGCCCTGGCCCTGAAGGCCAAGGCCGTCGCCCGCTACCTGGCCTTCTATATAAACAAGGGCGTGGACAAGCTTACTTTTTTTGCAGCGGCGGGCGGGGATATGTGGCTCGGCCATGTCCTCGACAGCTTTCTCGAATACTCGAAAACCCACGACGAGTACCCGGCCGACGACGAGCCATATACATCGCCCGCGCTTCGGGTCATGCGGCGCATGTCGGAGCGGATGAAAATCGGCCTGGACCCGGCCATAACCGAGGGCAATACGCGCCAGCTTGAGGTCGTGGACATCGAGGACGACCACGACCATTATCAGTTCGAGGGCGACGGCACGCCAGAGCATCCGCCCCTGTATAACCGCGAGGTCTTCGCCTTCTTGCCCTTCCAGGCAAATGAGCGGCGCTTCGTCATCGCGTATTACGTCATGACGCGCGACATTAAGAAGACCCTGGAGCCGGAGGAGTACACGGTGACTGTTCGAGGCCTGCGGGGCGAGGGGGCGCGGGTGAGCGTGTATGACCCGATCCGGGACGCCGCCGTGCCGGTAAGAGTGCTTGAGGCCGCCGGCGACCGGATGAAGCTTCGCCTGACGGCGGTGGATTACCCATACTTGCTGGAAATCGAAGAGGCCGCGACGCGCTAGCTTACTGTGGTGGGACCCGCTGCTGCCAGCAGAGTTTTGTGGCGATGGCACATGCGACCGGCAAAAGAGGGCCACAGGTTACGGCGGTCCTCGCCTGCCTCCCCAGTAGTAGGCCCGACCAGCCCTGCGCCGGACCATTGAGGTTTGTGTCCTGCTGGTGGCGCGTGAGGCGGAAGCAGGATGAAAAAGTCTGGGAAGGGGGCCTGGGGGAGAACCCTTTTAAAGGATCTTCCCCAGAAATGACTTCCTCGCAGTGGTTTTCCGGACAGGACTGCGCCGCGTGATTAAGCTTTACCGTAGGCCTTGCCCAGTCCTAGATGCAAGACTGGCGCCGACGTAGGCAGGCAGGTACTTTCGTAGCCGTTGAGTGCGCAGGCAGGCTTGTCTTAGCGGACGGGCGCCTCATGACGCGCACGCCGCCACGAAAGCAGCAAAAAGCCGCCGGGCCCAGGCGTCTCGGTCAACCATGCGCTCTGGGTGCCATTGCACAAGAAGCGTCCAGCGGGCTGAGGGGCGCTCCATGGCTTCGATAACGCCGTCACAGGCCTCTGCCGTCACGATTAGACCGGCCGCGGGAGTCTTTACGGCCTGGTGATGAAAGGAGTTTACCACTGCTTCTTCGGCGCCGATAATCTGGGCGAGGAGCGAGTCCGGGCCGGTCAGGTGGATGGGGTGTTCTTCCCCCTTGTCGGGCAGCGCCAGATGGGCCTCGTGCGGACTGGGTACTTCGGCGGGGATATGCTGGATGAGGTCGCCGCCCGCGAAAACGTTGAAGGCCTGGATGCCCCGGCAGATGCCCAGGACGGGCAGGTCGGGATTGGCCAGCGCGTAGCGCACGGCGATAGCGTCCAGCAAGTCGCGGCGGGGGTCAATGTGCTCGTCCGTGACGTGCTCGGAACGTTCCGCGCCGTAGAGTTTTGGGTCAATATCCGGCCCGCCGGCAAGGACCAGGCCGTCGGCGCGCTTTAGAGCCTGCTCGAGGCACGTCTCGTCAGCCTCTCGGGTTACGGCTTCCAGTGTCACCCCAGCCGCCGTGAGGGCATTTTCATAGCGCTCGTCGGGGGCGGTCCAAACTATGACGATTCGGGGCTGGGGCATTGCGTCCAGTCTCCTGTACCCAAGTGCGCGGCGAAACCCACCGTCATTGACCCTGGCCTTTCTTACTCGCCGCCGCTGCCCAGCCGGCGGCCAGCCAGGCCGCACAGCAGAATATCAGTAGCGGGGCGTCCCCCAGGCGATGATACACGGACAGCGCCCGGATGGGATGGACAGTCTGCGCTTCGATGCCGGGCTGCCCGATGGGCAGGATGCCCCAGCGGTTGCCGAAGGGAGAGACAATCATGGATTCGCCGTCCGTGGCGACGCGCACCACATACCGGCGCGCCTCAACCGCCCGCACAATGGCCGTCCGGGAGTGCTGGGATAGCTCGTAGGTGCCCTGCGCCCACACGTCGCTGGTGCAGAAAACGAGAAGTTCGGCGCCCTGCCGGCAGACCTGGCGCGTAAGCTGCGGGAAGAGCGCCTCAAAGCAGATGAGCGGCGCGAATCGCACGCCGGCAGCGTGCATCACCTTCAACTCTTCACCGGGTGCATAATCAAAGTCGCGGATGGGGAAGCGCTTGAGCCACGGCAGCCTGTCGCGCCAGGGCACGTACTCGCCAAACAGAACCAGATGAGTCTTGGCGTACTGGTCAGTAAGCCGGCCTTGGGGGTCGAAGAGCAGCAGAGTATTGAATAGGCGCCCTTCCGGGGCCTGAAGATTTGTCCCCGCCAGCACATAGCACTTGCACCGCTTAGCAAGAGCCTGCAGGCGCTCACGGTACTCGGGATTGGCGTCCAGGACGGCTGGGATGGCCGTCTCGGGCCAGACGATAAGGTGCAGGCCGTGCGGCAGGGTCTCGGTCAGACGGAAGTATGCCTCTGCGGCCTGCGGGATGTCCTCGGAGCGCCCAAAGCCGGATGTGGGAACGGCCGCCTGTGCGTATCCAACCAGCAGGCCCTTTTTCTCATCGGCCGCCGCAATCGCCCTCTGGCCGGCGCGGTAGGCCCAGGAGCCCCAGAAGAACCCAAAAAATAAGACGGCATAGACCAGGAGCAGGCTCCGGGCAGCGTCACGTGCGAATATCGGTCCCATGCCGGGCGGCCGATACAGGGGCAGAGGCAGCCAGGCCGCTGCTACTGTGGCCAGGGCTGCTGTCAGCAGGGCCATTACAAAGGTCACCAGGTGCCCGCCGCCGAGGCTGGCAAGCTGGAGAAGACTGAGTTCCGCCCACTGCGTGTAATACACGTCTCCCAGGGTGAGGGAAAGGGAACCGCGATGAGCACGTAAATATTCGAAAAGTACCCATAGCGATGCAAGGCCGACCGCCCGCGTTCCTGGACGGGGGAGCACATTCAACCCAGCGCCCAGGTAGCCCAGCAAGCCGAAGAACAATGCCTCAACCAGCGTTAGCAAAGCCCACGGCACAAAGCCAAACCGGCTAATGTACAGCGTCAATGGGCCGAAGAAAAACACGCCGTATATCAGCCCGGTTAGGAAACCCCATGACGGGCGGCGACACTGGCTCAGCGCGAAGAAAAACACCACTAGCGCCAGCCAGGCCAGGGCCCCGGCGTCCAGCGGCGGAAAGGCCCCGAACATCACCAGCCCTGCCGCGGCTGCGAGAAGCACCGGCAGCCAAAGACCATATCCAGGCGTGCCCTCGATGACGGGCGGCCCGAGGCTCTCACCGCTGCCCCCCAGTTTTGTCTGTGTCTGTGTGCTCATCGGTCCTGCAGCGGTTCTTGTTTTTCTGTACGCCTCCCCCGGTACTGCCGGGGCTGGGTCTTTGTCGCGCGGAAACGACTCGCGCCGCAATAAGCGGCGTGGGTGGAGGAAGGGATGCGAAAGAGTTGGCGAAAGGGGGCTGGGCAGCAACTCTTTTCAAATGTGACGGTTGCAAAAGCCGCCTGAGCAAGCGCGAGAAATGAAGGCAAGTGAAAGGTTGGGCGCACGGCTCTGTGCACTTTCGGTACCTCAGCTAAGCCCGCCCCCGCTCTTGCAGCGATTACTAGAGGGTCTCCGCCAGAGCTGTCTCCATGTCGCTGCTTTGTGGCACCTTCCGGTGGCGCATGGAAGAGCATCTACGTACACCCTTTCTGGCTGGACCTCGAGTGCCTGGGGCACCAGGCTGGTAAAGTCTTGACCGACCTTTGTCAGACCTGGCGCGGAACGCTATCGAGAAAGGCGGCCATGCGCTCCATTGCCGTCCGCAGGTTGTCCATGCTGGTGGCGTAGCAGCAGCGGACGTGGCCAGCTCCAGACGCTCCAAAAGCATTCCCCGGCACGACGGCCACCTTCTGTGAGGTAAGGAGCTTCTCAGCAAACTCCTCGCTGTCCAGGCCGGTGCTTTGCACTGATGGGAAAACGTAAAAGGCTCCCTTCGGCTCGAAACAGTCCAGGCCCATCTCTTTGAGCGCCGCCAGTACGAATCGCCGCCGCTGGTCATAAGACTCCTTCATTGCCTCGCGCTCGCGCTGACATTCCCGCAGGCCCTCCATCGCTGCAAACTGGGCCAGAATCGGCGCGCAGAGAGCCGTGTAGGCATGGATTCGGTTCATTGCCTCGATGATCGGCGCGGGCGCGCAGGCATCCCCCAGCCGCCAGCCCGTCATAGCGTAGGCCTTCGAGAAGCCGTTAAGCAGCACTGTGTGCTCCCTCATGC
>JANZZA010000175.1 GCA_026419655.1 Armatimonadota bacterium
TCTAGCGGGACCCTAGCCGCGGCTTGGACAACCCTCAGATACCCAGCGCCGCGCACGCCTTTTCGTAGTCGGCCTCTCGTGTCTCCAGGACTGCACCAAATTTCCCGCCCCCGGCCGCGGCCAAAGCACCGGTCATGCTCACGCCAGCCGCCGCGATTTTCTGGACGGCCGGCAGCAGGGCACCAGTCTCATCGTCGCCCTCAATATAGATAGCCGGCTTCTCCGTGGTGCTGACGCCATTGCGCATGGCAACCTGCCGCAGTTTGTTCAAGTCCTCAGGTACAGCTTCGAAGAACGCCTGACCGTCCTTGACCCATGCCGCAGCAGCGTACAGGTTCACGCCGGCATCCCTGAGAGCACCAAGTATCTCCGCCAGCAAGCCGGTGCGGTCGGCCATGGCAGCACCTACTATCACGACGCGCTTGGCTGTAAAGGCCATGACGCTCACCTCCGCAGACGAATGAAAGTTTCCATTGCCGCCGCTTCGAAATAAGCGACACGCGGGGAGCATTTTCTCTGCGCGGGGCGGCTCACCTGCAGCACTCACCCCTAGGAGACTGTTGCAAAACTTGAGGTTAGCCGGCCTAAAGCGACAGGGCTGTACAACTGCGGCCCCCCACCTTGGACTGATAAACGCGCCCGAGAGGCCGGAGAGCGACTTTTGCAACAGTCTCCCTAGAAGGACCCTGACCCTCTGAGGAGAAACTCCGCGTGGGTGCAGCCGCTGCAAGGAGCCCATTAGCGGCCGGGGCGTCTTAGAAGGCTTTACAGGCTGCACTGAAGGGAGGCGTGCCAGAAAAATGAGCGCTAGGATACTGGACGGAGTAGCCATCGGGGAAAAGGTTAAGTCGCAGGTAAGAGAAGCCGTGGCTGCTATGAAGCCGAGGGTGCCGAAGCTGGTGGCCGTGCTGGTGGGAGATAACCCCGGCGCCCGCGCCTATGCCAAGAGCCAGGCAAAGGCCTGCGAGGAAGTGGGAATTGCTTATGAGTTGCGGGAGCTGGCGGAGGGGATAACCGAAGCCGACCTGGTGCGTGAGATCACTACGCTGAATACCGATCCCGAGGTGACGGCGATACTGCTGACGATGCCCGTGCCTCCGCACCTGGACGGCCGAGCTGCACAGCGGCTCATTGACCCCCTCAAGGACGCCGACGGTGTGCATCCGGTAAATCTGGGTGGCGTCGTCCAGGGACGGCGGCAACTGGCGCCGTGCACGGCCCTGGCCGTCATGGAAATTCTCGAATCCGCCGAGATCCCCCTCAAGGGCGCCGAGGTAGTAATGGTCGGCCACTCGGAAATAGTCGGCAAGCCGACGGCCCTACTGCTTCTCGAACAATTGGCCACCGTCACCGTCTGTCACATCGGCACCGTTGACCTGGCCGCCCACACCCGCCGGGCAGAAATACTCATCGTCGCTGTCGGCAAAGCGGGTCTCATCACAGCCGACATGGTAAGGCCCGGAGCAGTGGTCATAGACGTGGGCATCAACCGCGTGCCAGACCCGGAGACGGGTAAGAGCCGCATCGTCGGCGACGTGGACTTTGGCCCGGTTTCAGAGATAGCTTCGGCCATAACACCCGTGCCCGGTGGGGTGGGCGCCGTCACCACGGCCATGCTGCTGCGAAATGTGGCTGAGGCTGCCAATCTCCAGGAAACTCTCAGGCGAATCTGAGAACTGGGCGCATGCGTCAGTCACGGTCGGGGGACATGCCGGACTGTGGCGGGGTGGTTTGGTCACGTCCAGGCGGGCTTGATTCGAGGGGTACTCTTTCTTCTTCCTGCGGTCCACCATGGCCTGGCGCAACCGCGTCAGGCTGCGAGACGGCGCCGCCTGTGTCAGCAGGTCGGTCAGGAGAAAGGACAGCCACTGTGACCTTCACAACCGCTGAGGTAGCCCCTACCACGGTCAGCCCTTGCGGCGGCACCAGTCTGACCGCGTAACTGCGCGTGTCGCGAAGAGCAGAGATGTCTACCCTAGTAGTACTCACCGCCTGGGCAGTGGCGAGGAGTTTGCGCGGCCCGGTCACAAGCACCGTCGCGGGTCGCACTGTGACGTGGACGACCTGATAGCCAGCCGGCGGGCTAGTGACATCAGGCCAGACTGGCAGGGCGCGCGCGGTGACGCGTTGTACGGGCACAGTTACCCGCACTACTCCTGGTTCTACACGGACCCCAGAAACAGGCAGGCCCGAGCCATCACGAGGTTGAACCTTGACCTCACGCGTTGTCGTCGAGCTCAGGCCGGAAACGTCCAAGACCGCGACTGCACGAGCCACGCGCTCGACCGCACTCGCGGGGCCAGCAACGTGGACGGCCGGCGGGTCTGCCCAAGCGCGCCCCAGCTCACACCCGTCGGCTGGCAAGCCAGGAGTATGTACACTTACAGGCCGCTCTGCCTCAGCCGACGCATCCAGGCGCACCCGTACCCGCTCCTGGGAGATATCCACCACTTGCACTCCCTTGGGCCTGCCCGCGAGTTGCACCGGCAAGTCGTGAGAGCCGACGCGCTGGCCGCTGAGGTCAACGTAAGCGGCCATGGAGCGCTTTGCCCGCTCGATGCCTGACCGCCGGCCCCGCAGCACGACAACTACCTCGCTGGGCGAAGCGTCGAGGAATTCCGCACCGGCCGGGACATTGGTCGGCCGCACGGCCAGCGATAAGGACTGCACCACCAGCGGGTCCTCAATGTTCCTGACGTTAAACCAAATAACAGTTGCGCCGACGAGCGCCAGCAGCTTGAGCGGCCACTCGAACTTTACGGCATGCCAAACTACCCGGAATCGACGTCTCATGGCTCACCTACAAGCGCCAGAAAAACAGTCTCGGGCGTTCCTCGCTTTCGAAAAGCCTTAGCAGCCGCTCAGTGAGCTGCACCTTTTCGAGCGCCGGACTTAGTGTCCCGTCCACAGCCAGAGAGATATTGCCTGTTTCCTCACTCACGACGACGGCGACGGCGTCGGTGCGCTCGCTCACTCCAAGGGCCGCGCGGTGTCGCATGCCAGTAGTCACCGACAGCCCCGGGCTTTCCGAGTGCGGAAGAACGCAGCCGGCGGCCACGATGCGATCGCCCCGCAATATCACTGCGCCGTCGTGGAGCGGCGAGTGAGGATAGAAAATGGTGGCCAAGAGCTCCTGTGAAAAAAGAGCGTCCAGGGCTTTGCCCGTGCGGGCGACTTCCAGGAGCCGCTGGGAGCGCTCGATGACTATGAGAGCGCCTGTACGGGTGTGGGAGAAGTCTGCCACCGCATCTGCCAGCTCCGTAATAACGCGCTGCCAACGTTCTGTGCCCAGTTCTTCAAAGGTCCGTCCCAGCCACCGGGCCCGCCCCAGTCGCTCGAGAGCCATTCGCAACTCGGGCTGGAATATGACCACCACAGCGATCACGGAGGGCAGCATCAGGTGCCGAAGCAACCAGTTAAGGGTTGGCAAGGGAGACGTTAGCCAGATGAGGACAACTATTACGATCAGGCCGTTGATGAGAGCCATCGCCCGCGTGCCGCGCACCAACAAAAGTACCCGGTAGATGACATAAGCCACAGCCGCCATATCCAGCACGTCTATTGGACGTAGCTGGCTGAAGGTACTGATGAGGAGCTCAGCGAAATCCATGGGCCGGGCCACGTGGCAGACCTCTTGCGACAGCACCGCCAGGCCGGAAACTCCATCCGGCGCCGACGCGTCGGAGATTTCAGCCGACTATAGCATCGGCTTTCCCATGAGGTCAACGCCCACAGGGCGGTGCACAAGCGCACAAAATTGTCTTGTTCGGGGATACATACCCCCGACAAACCCGCCGGTCGTAGCGTCAAACCTGCCCTAGCTTGATCTCCGCTACCCGCCACCTCCCCTGCAGCGGCGCGCCTACCTATTCTGCAAAGGATACCGCATAGCTACTCTCCGTCGTTTAAGAGTTGGTAACCCTCGGTAGCTTAGAGTATTGACAAAGTATTGAAGACTGCTATACTTGCCCAGGACGGGGCGACTAAAGTCGCCCCGCACGTTTGACAACGTCAATCCTGGGCCTGTTCCTCCTTACCGACCTGGCGAGAGGACTGGGCCGCAATTGTGGGAGGTGTGGGTTTTGGCCGACCTCAACTTGGTCGCCCTGACTGGTTTCGCGACAAGAGACGCCGCCTTGCGGCAGAAGAACTCCGGACAAGTGAAGGCAGAATTCAGCTTTGAGGTGGAGCGTCCCTTCCTGCGCGCCACTGGGGAGCCAGTCTCAGACCTTTTCCTGGTGGACGTATGGGAAGATTTGGGACGCTGGGCGGTGGAGCATATCAAGCAGGGGCAACGGCTACTAGTTATCGGCACTCTAAACAAGGAAAGCTATTCCACCCGTGGCGGCCGTGAGCACCTGACTATTGTGAAGGCGAAGTACATTCGGCCCCTGGACAGCAACCTGCTGGATGGCCAGGTTGACCCCGAGGAGATGAAGCGGGACGCCTGGAGCGAAAGTCTGCTGCTGACGGCGATCCAGCTTGTCGAAGAAGCCCTGCGAGAAGGCCAGGCCGCGGGTGACAGCAGCGCCTCGGCTGTCTAGGCTAGACGAAAAAGCGACTTGTGCTCTCCCGGCAGCCGCCATAAGCTTGTGGCGGCTGCCTGTATTTGTGGGGCCACTGGCATGGACAAATCACGACTCCGCCAGCCAGAAAGCACATACCTAGCGCTTGCCGTGGAAGACGGTAAGTTGACCGCCGCGACACGCACAGGCGCTACCAATGGCGAGAGCACCCGTACCGCCAGCGTCCAAGAACTTCCAGCCCTGTTTAGGCGCGCCGACCGCATCCTGGTGTACTCGCTGGCCGATTGGCAACAAGCCGCACGGCACGCACGGAGTGAGGAAGAAGACGAGCGCGTGGTTGCACTGGGCCCCGTCACTGCAATCCTGATGCCCTGGCTAACCTGCTATCGCTGGCCCAACGTGCTCAGTGAAATGGGGCTGGCTCCCGGCGGTGCACAAAAACTATTCGACCTGTGCTCGCTGCTGGCCGAGCATGCCCGCCGCGCCCCGAGTCGGCTCCGCGCCCTCTGGGCAACCTGTCTCACGCCGGGGCAAGCTCAGGTAATAGGTTTGGAGCCGCAGGCAGTCCCAGGGGCCGACCTGGCAGCCATCGCCGCCGTTGCGCTCAGGGAAACCACTCCCCACAGGCGGCGCAGCATCCCGGCCAGCGTCACCGATGACGAATTGGTGGACCTGACAGAGGCAGTTTTTGCCGAAGGGGGCAGCCTGGCCAAAGCTCATCCTCTCTTTGAGCCACGAGAAGGGCAGCGTTTCCTGGCCCGCTGCGTAGCCGAAGCCCTGGCGCGTGATGAATTCCTTCTCGCCGAAGCAGGAACGGGCATCGGCAAGTCTCTGGCATATCTTGTGCCTTCCGCCCTGTGGGCTATGGCAGGTCACCGGCCCGTCGTGGTCGCTACCTTCACACGCAATCTCCAGGACCAGCTACGCGACCGCGACGTGCCCCTCCTCAAAGCCGCTCTCAAAAGCGACCTAGACGTGCTTGTCGTGAAGGGGCGATCCAACTATCCGTGCGTGCGGCGCATTCTCGACCGGCTTGCCGAGGCAGCACAAACGCTTTTTCACGAAGGCTTTTTGGCAGCAGCTTTCCTGACTTCCAGGGCCCTTCAGGCACCCGGTGCCGACCTCGAATCCGTCTCTCCCGAAGCCAGCGAGCTCATTCCCGACCTGGCTGAAGCGGTCGAGGACGTCCGCGCCCATTACCACACCTGCGCCTTTGCCGCCGGCCTTCCGTGCCCCACCGAGCAGTGTTGCGCGCTCCGCCGCCTCCGCAGCGCCGCCGAAAACTCCGACATCATCATTACCAATCAAGCCCTGCTGATGGCTGATCTGTCGCGCGATTTGCTACCCGATTACGGGTACCTGGTTATAGACGAAGCCCATCACCTCGAGGAAGCGGCGACCGGAGCTTTGAAAGCGTCTTTCGGAACATCGTCTCTGATCGAGCTGCAGCGATGGCTGACGGCTGACGAACGCGGACGGGGCGTCGTGAGGGCAATGACAGACGCCGAGCGGCTCCTTGGCACTGCTGTAGGATGGATTAGCCAAGCAAGAGAGACTTGGCAGGAGTGGCTCGGTGCCTGGGAGGAAGCTACAGCGCACCTCGAGACAAGCGTCGTGGCTTTGCTAGAGGAAAAGCAGCCCATGCCCCAAGAACCAGCAACTCTCCTAATAGACGCGGCCGTCCGCGCCGGGGACCGCTGGGCGACTGTGGAAGAACATGCCGCAGCTCTGGGCCGCCAGGCAAGCCAGGCAGCACAGACATTACGGCAGTGTGCAGCGGGCATGGAAGAGGCAGCGCACGACAGTGGCGTAGACCTTGCAGGACAGACTATAGTCTTAGGCGGCACAGCCACGGCCCTTGCGGCGGTGGCCGCCACCGTGGAGCTTATTCTCCTGGGCGAGGCCAGGGACGTGGTCTGGGCCGAAGCTGAGCCACAGCGGCACGGCGTCCGCTGGAGCCTGTGTGTCGCGCCGGTGGAAGTAGCCGACGCTCTGGCCAGGAAGCTCTATCAGCCCCTGCGGGCCATCATCTTCACAGGTGCCACGCTCACGGCGGACCGAAGCTTTGCTTTCCTGCGCCGCTCATGTGGCCTCGACGTTTATGCCCATCGCGTCGTCGAAGTGCAAATACCTTCTCCCTTCGACTGGAAGCATCGCCTGCTGCTATGCCTGCCAAAGGATATGCCCGAGCCAGGCAGCGAAGAGCATGAGCGAACCGTAGTGGAAGTAATATGGCGGATGGCTGAGGCGGCGGGCGGAGGCCTTCTGGCACTATTCACGGCCCGGCGACGGATGCTGGCAGCCTTCGAGGCTCTCGAAAGGCCCTTACGGGCCGCCGGCTTGTCGGTGCTATGCCAGGACGTTTCTGGCGAGCGGTGGTGGCTGATGGACCGGATGCGGGCTGACCCCAGGACTGTGGTCTTTGGCCTGCGCAGTCTGTGGGAAGGCGTAGACGTGCCCGGGCAACATCTGAGGTGCGTGATAGTTGAGAAGCTGCCTTTCGCCGTGCCCGACGAGCCTCTGGTAGCAGCCCGTAGCAAGTACCTCGACGAACAGGGAGTGGACGGCTACAACTCCTATTACGTTCCGGAGGCCATCCGCGCCCTACGACAGGCAGTAGGACGGGTGCTGAGGACTACAAAAGATTACGGCGTGGTCTTCATTCTCGACCCCCGCATCCACACGCGCCCCTATGGGCGGCGGTTTCTCCGTTCCCTGCCACCGGCCACCATTTGCGCCACTGCCCTGGATGAAGCCCTGGCGCGCGCGGGAGCGTGGCTTGCCAGTCCTGGCGCAACACAGGATTCGGACACACCGCCTCCTGAAAGCCCGTGACAACTGGACAAACCGTCGGCTCAGGCGCTACAGCAATAAGAAGAAACCTGTCCCAATAAGACAGGGTGAGGAGAAGAACTGAGAAGATGCAAATAACTGCAGACGATTATTGCTTCGCTTGCGGCCACGAAAATCCCTACGGCCTGCGATTGTCTGGGTTCCGCATGGCCGGGGAACGCTATGAGTTTGAGTTCACTCCCGCCAGACATCACCAGGGCTGGCAGGGGATCGTCCACGGCGGTATTGTGGCGACGGTACTCGACGAAGCTATGACCCGTCTGCTCTGGGAACAAGGCATTAAGGCCGTGACGGCAGAAATCGCCGTCAGGTATCGCAAACCGCTACCGGTGGGCACACGCGTGAAAGTGTCAGCATGGAAAGTAAGAGAGTTTAGCCGGCTGGTGGAAGTAGCTGCGGCAGTCGCCGACGACAAAAATGAATACGCCACGGCCACGGGCAAACTCATGCGAATGGACCATCCATGAAACCCACGCTGGCCGATAGCTTGTGCTACAACCGACTTTGCGACGAGCTTGGCGCCGCCGTTAAGGGAACCACCATCAGGCGCGTTGTCACCGTGGGACCGGACGCCGTCGCCCTTGAGACAACTGGCCGACGCTCTGCGGCAAGTGTTTTCCTGAGCTGGGCGAGAGGCGCCGCCTGTGCGTATTTGCTATCAGAGAACCCGCGCGGCAGCGACGGGCCGCCGCCGATGCCAGGGCTGCCAAAGCTCCTGACCGGCGCAGTCGTGCAAAACGTCTGTCAGATAGGTTTTGACCGCGTCATCATCATCGAACTGACCAATCTGGGCGGCCTCGGCCCTGACCAAACGGGCAGTCTGGTTCTGGAAGCCACAGACCGCGAACCAAATTGCGTCCTGGTGCAGAACGGGCGGGTAGTTTCCGTGGCGCGGCCGAGGCCTTTGCGCGAAGGAGTATACCGCTGTTTGGTTCCCGGGGAGCCGTATGTACCACCGCCAGGGGGCGAAAAGCTCGACCCTCGTACAGCAACGGCGCATGAACTTGCACGCGCTGTGGAGGAAGCCGAGAGGCCCTTGGCTGAGGCTTTGCGGGCGGCCGTGCAGGGCCTCAGCGGCCTCTTCTTGCAAGAAACCCTGGCGCGCGCAGGGCTGGAGGGCAGCACCCCGGTCGCGCAGCAGCCCCCAGACTGGCCCTCGGCCTGGCTGGCAGCCGTCAGGGAAATCCTCTCTGAAGCCGCCAGGGGCCGCACGTGGCTATGGCGAGATGAAGCTGGAAGGCCGGTCCTTGCCTATCCCGTCCGCCTGCTCCACCTGGGCCGAGAGCCTGAACCGATAGAAAGCCTGAGCATCGGTCTTGAGGCCATCGGCCGGCGCATAGAAGAGCAACGACGAATCGAGCGGCTGCGAGGCAGCATACGCCGCAGCCTGAAACGGCAGTTGGAAAGCAAGAAACGGTTGCTCATGCGCCGCCACGAAGAACTCGCAGCAGCCCAGCAGGCCGAAAAATGGCGGCGGTGGGGAGAGCTCATTGTGGCCAACCTCCATAGCATATCGGCCGAGGCCCAAGACGCAGAAGTCGAAGTCACCGACTATTATTCCCCCAACCAGGAGCGCGTGCGGATTCCCCTGGTTAGCGGCCTAGGACCAAAGGCAAGTGCAGAAGAATACTTCGCTCGCTACAGGAAGGCACGGCGCGCGGCGGCCCGATTGCCGGCGCTGGTG
>JANZZA010000183.1 GCA_026419655.1 Armatimonadota bacterium
TAAGAAGCATGACTGGGGCTATGGGCCTGAAGACGTGACCAAGGAACAGCTTTATGCGGAAGTTGATGAGGTCCTGCGGCGCCACCCCCGGCTCAAAGTCATCTTTGCGCACTTCTACTTCCTCTCGGCTGATCTTCCGCGGGCAGCACGCTTTCTAGAAGAACATCCGACAGTGCATTTCGACCTGGCGCCGGGCATCGAGATGCTTTACAACATCTCCCGCGACCCCGAGGCCGGGCGCGAGTTTTTCATCCGCTACGCTGATCGCATTGTGTTCGGCACCGACATCTGGAGCGGCCTTACGCCGGCGCAGGCAGCGGCGCGGGCAGGCATCATCTTTCGCTGGCTGGAGAGTGATGAGGAGTTTCGCGTGCCGGCTGATGCTGACGAGCTTCTTGGGCCGCCTGAAGACGGCATCATCCGCGGCATGGCCCTGCCGGACGACGTGCTCGCAAGGATTTACCGGGATAACATGGCGTCCCTGGCGGGAGCTGAGCCGCGGCCGCTGGACGTCGGTGCCGCAATAGCCGAGTGTGAGCGGCTGGCAGCCATTGCGGAGGCCATGAGCGGACGCCCGGCCAAGGAAATGGAAGCTGCTCGCGTGGCCGAGCAATTGGCCGCAGCGAATGGCTAGGCCGGTCAAGAATCGTGTCGGCAAGACGTGGCTCGGCCCGGCTACGCCGCTTGCGAAAAGGGCGGGCTATCCAAGAAAGCTAGTTGCGCCTTTTCCGTCGTCGGTCTCGTCCACGCCGTTTTTGCGAAGGCTAGCTTGCGCGGCCAGGTAAAACGGCTAGGGAGCACAAGAAGGGACTGCCTGTCCCCTGGGTGAGCTCGAGAGTGGCATATTGAATGGGTCACAGGCGCGCACCTTTTCCGAAAACGCTCCTACACATTCCCTGCCATACTTCTTGCCATTGTTTCAGCCGCGCGAAGCTTACGTCCACCGCACCGCCCGGAAGCTTCGCGGCGGTACGCGCCGATATGCAGGCCAGGCCGGATAGCCCGTGAGTAAAGCCGCGTGGACGCTGTGGTCGCCGGGTATGCCCATGCGCTCGCGCATCGTCCGATCATGAGCCAGCAGGGCGCCAACGAAACCATTCCAGCACGTGCCCAGGCCTAGGCTGTGGGCGGCAAGCATGGCATAAGTTGCGGCAATGATACAGTTTTCCTGCGCGCAGAAACCCGCCGGCGCCGAATGGAAAACCATCACGACGGGCGCGCCCCAGGTGACCATGTCCAGGCCCTCTTCGCGCTGCAAGCGCTCTGCCATCTCGGTAAGCGGGCCTATAAACCTGTCCATTGCGGCCACAAGGGCTGGTCCTAACTGCCTGCGAAGGAGCCATCCCACCACAGGCCACCTCAGAGCCTTTCGCAACTGCTTGATCTGGTGGATTACTGCCGGACCCAGCTCGGCGATGCGGTTGCGGTCGGTGATCACGGCCACTTCTACGGTTGTCGGCGGCACGCCGGCAGGCGCCTGGGCAGCCATCTCCAGCACTGTTTCGAGAAGTTCTCGGGGCACCGGGTCCGGCCGGTAATGGCGGATACTGCGCCGCGTCAAGACGAGGCGGGCAAAATCCTCGGCTGTCGGCGGCTTTTCGGGAAGCGGCATAAATTGGCTGTAGCCGAGGCCGTCAACGGCTACCGCCCCTGTTGGACAGACACCCATGCAGTGCCCGCATCGCACACATAGCCATGCCCGCTCAGGCCGTGCACGCACCTCATCGCCCTCGGGTTTTTCGTAGATGCGGAGCGGACATATCGCTACGCACGCCCCACAGCGCAAGCATTTTTCCTGGTCCACTAGCTGCACTGGCTCGTCACCTCGGCCGTACGTCGGGAGCAGCGTCAAGCGGAGCAATCACCCAGTAGCCCTGGCGGGAAAGTACGATTTCTGGCTGCCAGACCTTCCCGCCCGGAATGGTTATGACCTCGTCGCCCACGCGGAAGGTGGCCGGCTCTTGGCTCAGGAGCGTATCTTCGAGGGCGGTGCCGTCGTCGAGGTTGGGAGTAAATCGCCATACGGTGCGGCCCCTGGCCCTCATGCCCGTCAGCGCGTAGTTGGCGGTCCAAGGAATAAGGCCACGGCTTAGCGTCTTGCGCGACGGGTCCCCAATCAGCTCGTCAAGCTGCTTTAGGCACGCGCTGAAAAGCCGGTCCTGGTCGTCGTCGGTGAACTCTGCCGGGTCCTGAGTGGCCAGCCATGGGCGAGGATTCCAGTAAAGGAAAGCGTCGGCGCCGCACAACCCTGCGTGGAAGATAAGTTCCTGGTAAAGGTCGTTATTGTATACCCCGCTCTCGCGCCAGCCCCGGTAGGCCAGCCATGGCATTGTAGGGACGTCCGATGAACCGACGGCGCAGCGCATGTCGTTGAGCGAGAGCCGAAAGGCGTTGAAGGGGGTTTTCGGGTACGCGGTCAGGCCCTCTGGCGGATTGTGCTCAAGCTGGCCTATGCCGGCGTAAAGGACCGGAGACTGGTGGGTCCCTACATGGGCGCCGCGGCCGAAAAGGTAATACTTGTGCCCGTTCAGGTCCGGCACCCCAAGCTCCTTGGTGTAGTAGCAATAGCCGTAGTTAGAGACCTTGACATTGGGGAAGTACCTGCGCAGCGGCTCATGGATGGCCTGGTTGAGGGCATCGGCCACGCGCTCAAACATGAGGGCATTCCAGCGCAGATAATTGAGCCGCGCGTCGCCTTGCTGCTGCCACCAGTAGCACACTGTACTCAGGTCAGAAAAGCCCAACTTGTCGGCTATCCCGGGAAAACGGGGGTCGTTTTCAATGGCCTTCCAGCGCTCGATGTTGTCGCCAAGATGCCAGTTGGACAGGCCGCCTTCATAGTCGAGCACGAGCACGTCAATCTCGCCGCCGACACGCTTGTAGGCCGAGAAAAACCGCTCGACCCGCTCGCGGATACGGGCTATGCCGTTGTCCAGCCAGATGCCCTGGTGCTCTGTTAGATTGCCCTGGGCGTTGCGGCAACGGTCATCGGGATGGTCAGTGAGGTCGGTCTCGATGTGCCAGAAGAACATGACGCGGTGTCCTTGAGGCATTTTGTCCGTGACAGCTTTCATCAAGTCGGGTTCGTCGAGGCCTTCTTGCGTGAGCCGGCGCGTGCCGAAGGAGATGAGATTGTCGCAGTCAGGCACCACATCGCTCCAGCAGTAGCCGACAATCTGATAGGGGATTGTTCGGCCCTGCGGCTGTTGAGCAAGAACTGGACTGTACTGGCAAGCGAGCAAGCTTAGAATCAACACCGCTCCAAGGCACCCTGTGTGTTTCACCTGCACCAGTCCCCTTCTGAGACGATGGGATTACTCCGACGTCTGCTGCGCACGGCCAAAGGGCAATTTCCGGCAGTCGAGGAGCTGTCCTTTGCTTGCTGGGCACGTCGCGTCAAAGCACGGCCTGTTTGTGCTGGAAGTAGGAGGAGAAACTCTGAGAAGGCGGCTGGGGATAACCCTTTTCAGAGGGCTTCCCCGACCAAAGAAAATGGTGGAGGCGGCGGGAATCGAACCCGCGTCCGAGATGCAGCAGTCAGGGCCTCTACGAGCGTAGCGCGTGTTTTTTATCTCGTCGCGGCTTTCCCCACGCGCAGGGGTTGCCACGACCAGCCTCTGAGAGTTCTCGCCTTAGGCCCCCGAGGCGAGGGCTTCAGGCCAGCCGATCTGGGTGACGCCCGGCCCTGAACCGACCGGCGGGTCCAGGCGGACGTGGCCGCTTACTAAGCAGCCAGCGCCATCGAAGTGTTGGCGTTTATTTTTTGCGTGCGTTTTTTCGGGTCAGCACGCCTCCCGGCTCGCAACCCTGACTCACCATCACCCCGTCGAGACCATTTCGCCCCCACGCGCGTCTATACTATTATACCACCTTGGCCCACGAAAGTATTCACCAACCCTGGCCGAAAAGACCGTGTGCGTCTTACAATAGTCGTTTGTCGCACGCGGAAAGCTGACAATGCGCACAACTCCTTTTCCCTGGGGAGACTGTTGTAAAAGTCGCTTTCCGGCCTCCCGGGCGTGTTTACAGGCCCAAGGCCGGGCCGCGCAGTTGTACAGCTCCTTCGCTTCAGGCCGGCTAACTCAGGTTTTGCAACAGTCACCTGGGAGAAACCCTTTGAAAAGGGTTCTCCCCCAGTCCTCCTTCGGAGACTTTTTCGCGCTGCTTCCATCCTAGCCAGGGGAGTGAGCGGCGGCGACATAGCTGCTGCGATTAAGACAGACGCTGCTTCCACACTGGCGAGAAGTGCGGGCTCTATTTGTCAAAGGACACCGGAACAACAATGAAGCCATCGTTTGCAACCGTACGTCGAAGGCTGGGTCTTGTCCCGCGTAACTTGCTGGAGCCTGGCCGGGAAGTGTGCCTGGCGCGTGCGCCGGCGCGGCTGGATGTCCTGGGAGGCATTTCCGACTATTCCGGCGGCCGCGTCCTGGAGGGGACCTTGGACGAAGCAGTTGTAGCAGTTGTCCAGCGCCGCCGGGACCGAAAACTCGTGGCCTATAGTCTCCAGGCCGCTGATCACGGCTGGACGCCGTGCGTCGAGATAAGCCTCGACGACCTCTACAGTGCGTCGCAGCGCCTGAAGAACCTCAGACAGGTGCAGGGTCTGTTCGCTGGTCCCAGCCATTGGGCCGCGTACGTTCTAGGGGCCTTTTACATACTAGCGCGGGAAAGACACATCAGCGCCTGGCCCTCAGGCGCTACGGTAGTTGTAGACAGTAACATTCCCATCGGCGTGGGGGTTGCGTCCTCTGGCGCGCTTGAGGTTGCTTCGATGACGGCTCTGGCCGCGGCCTTCGACCTGCAACTCGAACCCCTGCGCCTGGCGCGGCTATGCCAGATGGTGGAAAATGAAGTCGCCGGCGCACCCTGCGGCATCATGGACCAGGTGACCCAGACCATTGGCGAGCCGCACCGCCTGGTGGATTTGCTGTGCCAACCGTGCGAGGTGCTTGGTCTGCGGACGCTTCCGCCGGGCATCGCAGCGGTTGGCATAAACTCAGCCGTGAAACATTCCATTGGCGGCCGGCCATACCATCGCGCCCGCGTCGGGGCCTTCATGGCCATGAAGATAATCCCCACCCACCTCGGCCATGACCCCTATGGCGGGCTGCCGTGCAACATTCCCCTTGCCGAATTCCGCGCCCGTTTCCGCCGGCTGCTGCCGAGGTTGATCAAGGGCGGCGACTTCCTGGCCCGCTACGGGGAGACGGACGATAAGGTCACCCGGATAATCCCCGACGAGACCTATCCCGTGCTGGGAGGAATTCTGTTTCCTGTTTCCGAGATAGACCGGGCGCGGCGCTTTGTGCGGCTGATAGAGCAGGCAGGCGCGACGGGTGATGAGAAGTATCTGGTGCGCGCGGGCCAGCTA
>JANZZA010000196.1 GCA_026419655.1 Armatimonadota bacterium
CAACGCTGCGCAGGGCACCCCGGACCCAAGTCCCTTGCCCAGGCAAACCAGGTCGGGCTCGATGTCCCAGTACTCCATGCAAAACATCTTGCCCGTGCGTCCAAAACTCGACTGTACTTCGTCCAGTATCAGGTACATGCCTTTGCTGCGTGCCCATTGCTGCAGGCCTTCGAACCATCCCGGAGGCGGAATGATAGACCCTGCGCCACCTTGATACGGCTCCGTGATAATCGCGCACAGCGCCCCGCAGCTTTCCTTCGAGACAACCCAGTCAAGATACTCGAGGCAGCGCAGGCCGCAGTCGGGATGCTCCAGGCCAAAGGGACACCGGTAGCAGTACGGGAAGGGCGCATGAAGGAAGCCCGGCACAAGTGGGCCATAGCCTTGCTTAACGCCCAGGGAACCACCGGCCGATGCCGCGCCCAAAGTCCTACCGTGGAAGGCCCCATGGAAGGCCACTATCTCCCATCCCTGGTGGGTGCGGCGGGCCATGCGCAGGGCCGCCTCTGTCGCGTCGGACCCCGTCGTCACCAGAAAGGCCCGCTGCAAGTGCGGTGGCGTGATAGCCACCAGCTTCTCAGCCAGCAGCGCCCGCGGCTCATTGACGAAATCGTAGCAGTTGAACAGTTTCTCAGCCTGCGCCTTTACGGCCGCCACGTAGTCCGGGTGGCAATGGCCGATGTTTGTAACCAGCACCCCGGAGCACCAGTCGAGGAACTCATTGCCATCCACGTCCCAGATCACGCATCCCTCGGCCCGGTCCCAAACCAGCGGCACCTGGTCGCTCATGCAGTGAGGCTCGTAGGCACGCGACTTTTCAATGATGGCTCGTGCCTTTGGGCCAGGGAGCTCTGTTACTCTTCTGGGCATGACCTTCCCTCCCGACTTTGCTATTTTCTCGCCGGTGACTGTTGCAGAACTTGCCTGCACGTACCTGCCAGTGTGCGTGCGGCGCAAGCTTGCGTCCGCAAGTTATATTGGGCGGGCTTCACTCACCCGTGAAGTGTCGGTTTTGCAACAATTACCGCAGATACCTTTTCCCGCGCCTACGGGGCGCTTGCTGGCGGTGTCCAGCCGGGGCCGCGCGTCCACTACCGTCTCCCACGGCTACGGGGCGCTGGCCGTATTCGCGTAGCAACAGAATTATGATGTCCACCGTCCCTTACACCCACAGGGCGCTTAGGATCTCCTCTGGGCTGAGTAGCTGTTTGCCACACCGTCCCCTGCACCTACAGGGGGTTTGCCTGCCGCCTGCCTGATCATCGCGGCGTGGCGTCGTCGTCCCATGCATTTAGCGCCTGGGGTTCGGATTCCTTGGCCCAGGTCGGTCTGCTTTGTCCTCAACGGCTTGTCCGAGACCGCGCTCGCACTGCGCAGACCAAAAACAACGCGCTCCAACACAAAGCTTTAGCTTATTGCACGGGAAATGTTTAGCTTGCTGCGAGGAACTCCTCAGCTTCTTGCAAGGGAATTTGCAGCCTACTGCAAGAGAATCTTCAGCCTACTGCAAGGACGCTGCAAGGACGCTCTCCGTACATTGGCCGCACTCTCATGCGAAGGGGGTGCGGTCCGTTGCCTGCAGAGCACACCGACAAGCTGGTTTTCCGGCTGAGCCGGCAGGAAGTTGAAGCGCTGGCGGATTTGGTTGGGCCGCAGGGGCGCCAGCGGTGGTGGTATCGGGAGTGGATGCAGCGGCGGGGACATGAGCCCGAGGCGGTACAGAGACGCGAGCGGCGGAGGAAGTCGTGGCAGGCGGCGGGGTCGCCGGGAGGCGAGAGGTAGTGAGCCGCCGGCGGGTTGTGGCGCGGGTGTGGCGTGCAGGGGAGAGGGTGCGTCACCGGCCCCTGGTAGGCCCGACGGAAGAAGTCGTACCGGTGGAGCTTGCCCTCGATGCCTTCGAGCTTATGGAGCAGATGCGCCAGGCTGGATGTAGCGACAGCGAACGTCGGGCCATTCTGCTGTGGTTGGTCCACCGCTCGGCGCGTGAAGTGGCCAATAAGATGGGATTGTCGAGGGCGCAGGTCATAGTATTTCTCACTGCGGCCCGGGAACGGCTGAGGCAATGGCGCGTAACCGCCCGGCGCCGCATCACCCGTGGAGAAGTCCTGGCTGTATATGCGCAGGAGGTCAGCCGTCGAGGATATTCCGATGAGCGTCACTGCCCGCCGGGCGAAGAAGAATGCCGCACGACCGGCCGCTGCACCAGGCGCTGGTATCTGTTCCGTGAGGCCACTTTGTGAACCTTTGCGCGGCTACTGCGGGTGCGCCGAAGGAACAGTGTGGGAGGGTGGGGCAGGTAAAAGGCTGGGGTAGCAATTCAGCAACGCTGTGCGCGGCTCTACTCAGTGGCCGGGAAACGGCGCACTTAGCAGCGCTGTGGGCGTTTCTTCTCAGTCGCTGTAAGTTGGCTCACTGAGCAGCGTTAGGCGCAGTTCTACTCAGTCGCCACAAGGTAGCAGGTCTAGCAGTGCTGGGCACGTTTCTTCTCGGTCGCTTGTGAGTTGGCTAACTGAGCGGCGTCGGGCGCAGTTCTACTGACTCGCCACAGAAGGGCACACCGAGCGGCGCGGCGCGTAATTTTACTGAGTCGCCACAAGGCGACACGCTAAGCGGTGCTGGGAGTAGTCTTACTGAGTTGCCCTAAGTTGGCTCACCGAGCGGCAACGGGCGCCGTTCTACTCAGTCCCCACAAGGTGGCGCGCCGAGCGGTGTCTGGGGTGGAAGGCGCAAGGCGCCCTTGCGCCATCTTGTCAGCACGTGCTTATTGGCTGGGCCGTCGCGCACGAAAAGAACTGCCACTGAATCGGCATACAGCACGTGCCAGTCGGGTAGCAGCCGCAGCCGCTCGCACAGGTCGTCGTCGCGGTCGAGAATAGCCCAGTCGAAGCCGTATCTGTGCAGGACGGTTCTCCACCCGGGCCGCCCCAGACACAGCGTCATGTAATCGCGCAAGACGGGGCCGGTGTAGACGTCCGCGCGGCCGTCAATGAACACAACGCGCTGGCCGTAGTAGCGCCAGATGAGGTAGCCGCCAAAGTGGTACGTGTTTAGCAGGCGGCCGCGCACGCCGTTGAGCTTTGCCGCGCGGACAGCTACCTCCGGGTAGGCCTGCTGGTGAATGAGGGCGGTCTCAGGCCGTGTCCACGGCAGCCCTGCTACTGCCATGACCAGCGCCAGGATTACTATGGAGAGCTTCATAACGTATGCGCTGCGGCCCGCCCCGGGCACGGGGTGCCATCCGAAACGCGACTGCAAGGCCTGGGCCATGACCCAAAGGCTGGCTGTGCCAAAGAGGGCTATCATGCGTTGCCAGCGCAGGAAGCTGGCCGTACAGAAAGCCAGGAGCAGCACCTCAAAAAGGTCTGGGGCCTTCGGCGAGACCGCCAGGCATATGGCCAGGCCGACTATCAACAGCAGCGGCACGGTCATATTGGCATGGGAAAAGTTTGGCGAAAGGAACTCGTTGACGTAGCGGGTGGTTTCC
>JANZZA010000234.1 GCA_026419655.1 Armatimonadota bacterium
TTGCCTTCCGCGCGCTCCGTCACCCGTTGGGGCAGGTCCATGCCCTGGTCGAGAAGCGCTATGGACAAGCTGCTGCGACGGGCCAGCTCCAGGGCGGCAAACATTCCCGCCGGCCCGGCGCCAACAATGACCACGTCGTAACGCTGTCGTCCCACGAACTGTCTCCTGCCTTGCCCGAGTCCCCTTTTGCAGGACTCCCAGGCTGGTCTCAGAATAGCCTTTTCCAGCGCTCCTGGAAAGCCCAAGTGAACTGTCTGGGCCGTCAGGGTCCTATTCTTCCGCCGGCCGATGGGCGTCTCGCAGGCCAGGGGCAAGCATTACAAAAACAGCCGAGGCCATAGGGTCTTCGAGCCAGCCGGGCGCAGTGAATGGGGCGGCCCGTAAAGGCAGCGCAAAAAAAACTTAGCCAGAGGGGAGCGGGGGAAACCTTTTTCAGAAGTGACTGTTCCAAAACGCACATCTTCGCCCTGCCCAGCACGGAAATGGGCTGCGTGTGCACTCACAGCGATGCATTCGCTCACAAAGTCAGTCCACCGCGAGACGGGGCGGGCAGCAGTCACCAGAGGGTTTTCCCCAGCAAATAGGACTTGCAAAAAACTTTTCTGGTAGACAGGCAAGGCACAGAGGGCGCAGCCAGAACCGGCGTGCTTAGCGTGGGAAAGCGACAGGTAAGCACGCCGGCTTTCATGCCGTGCGCGTCGCGGGCCGTGGTGCGGGCCTGTTCCCCGGACGACCTGCAGGCCGTTGGCGTTGAAATCGCCGTCGCGAATACCTGGCATCTTCACCTGCGGCCCGGAGAGGAAGTAGTCGCCAGCGCCGGCGGCCTGCATGCCTTCATGTCCTGGAGCGGTGTGCTTGCCACCGACAGCGGGGGCTTCCAGTTATTCTCCCTCGCCGGGCGTAATGATGTCTCCGAAGATGGGGTGCGGCTCACTTCTCCCCTGGACGGCAGCCGGGAACTTCTTACACCGGAGTCGTGCATCGCAATCCAGGAGAAACTGGGCGCTGACATCGCCGTAGCCCTGGATATTTGCACGAGTTATCCGGTCTCGTATGAGGAGGCGCGGCTGGCGATGGAACGCACCCTGCGGTGGGGCCAGCGGTGCCTGCAGGCTCACCGCCGCGAAGACCAGTGGCTCTGGGGCGTCGTGCAGGGGAGCGTCTATCCAGACCTGCGGCGTCGTAGCGCCGAGGAAACCGCCGCGCTGGGCTCCACGGGCTTTGGCATTGGCGGCCTGTCTGTGGGAGAAAGCCGGGCAGAAATGCTCGAAGCCCTGGAAGCATCAATCGCCGCCCTGCCGGCTGAAGCACCCAAATGGGTCATGGGTGTGGGCACGCCCCGCGACATAGTCGAGGCCGTGCTGCTGGGTGCCGACCTTTTTGACTGCGTTCTCCCTACGCGCCTGGCTCGTCACGGCAGCGTGCTGACCGCTGAGGGGCCGCTGAAAATCGGCAACGCCGCCTGCCGCACCGACCCGAGGCCTATCGAAGAAGACTGCGACTGCCTCGCGTGCCGCCGCTATTCTCGCGCTTATCTGCATTATCTCTTCCGCCTGGGAGAAGCCGCCGGC
>JANZZA010000022.1 GCA_026419655.1 Armatimonadota bacterium
CCACCCAAAGACATGGCCACCACCACCCACCCCGTCTCCAGCAGGCCTGGGGGCTGCGCGCTCTTACTGTCCGCCGCGCGGCGGAAACCTCTCTCACCCGTAGGCCTGGTGGCTGCGCACCTGCGCCAGGAAGCACGAGCATTTACGGGGAAGGGGTGCAGGGGGAACCCCGCTTTTTGCAGAAAGGGGGGTTCCCCCTGCCTGTTTCTGGGTGGAACCCTTTGAAAAGGGTTGCCCCCCAGACCCCCGTCCCAAACTTTTTAGACTGTGGTGAGCCGGATTTTCGGGCGCGGGCAGCCAGTTGCGCGACGGTACAATGCTGACGGCCCGATAGCCACAGGCGTAGCGGCAGGGAACCCCATCACGCGCCCGAAAATCCGGCCTCGCCCAGGGAAACAGCCACCGAAGGCCCAGGCTCACGCACCACTAAATTTGTGGCTCCTGCCTGGCGGGGGGGCGGCCGCCGCCGTGCACGGCCGCGTGGACTACAGCTTAGCGCAGAGGATGACGCCAATGACCATGCTTGAGCTGCTCAATAGCCTGGTGGAACTGCTGCACTGCCTGCGGCTGGAGGGCCGCGGCCCAGTACCCGTGGAGAAATACAGGCGGCTGGAGCCGGCCAGCGGGCCGCGCGTATATGTCACCCCGCTCTCCCAGCGCGAGCAGGCCGAGGCAATCGGCGGGCAGTACGTGGAGCGGCTGGAGGTTGAAGTGCGCTGCGAGGTGCCATGGCAACACGCCAGCGTGGCCGACGCCGACGCCCTGCTGGCGCTGATTGACAAAGCCCTGGTGCTTTTGGAAGCCAACCGCGAGATAGGCCAGGCCAAGCGCGGACGGATAGGAGAAGTCCGATACGGCCTGAGGCACCGCCGCACGGCCCAGCCCGCCCTCTACGGGCGCTTTACCGTCGAATTCACCGCTGACAAGGCGTAAATCAAGTCGGGCACAGCAGCCCACGCCGGGGTTTTTCGCGGGGTTGGCAGGCGACAACATAGGGGGTAAGGGCGGCGAGCCCCACGCGCCCGTCGAAAACCCGCGTACAGGGAGGCAGGCACGTCCGCCGCGATTCAAACCCGCGCCCACTTGAGACACTCAATCTCAACATTCCCAGTTATCAGGCCCGAGCGCGAATCCCACGCCCCCGTGGAAGGACCGCCACTTGAGCAGGCCGGTTGGATCCTAATTGAGCGAATCCCACACCCCCGTGGAAGGACCCGGGATGCACCTGCACGCCTGTGCGAATGGAACGCGAATCCGGCGCCCCAATGGAAGAACCAGTCTCGCCGGACCCCCACTGCGGGGGAGAACCAGTCATAACTTAACCGCAGCCACGAAGGATGGTGAACTTAGATGAGGTGGCAGGTTGTCAACGTGAGCGCCCGCGACGACGGGAACCTCGAAGTCGAACTCTTACAAAGGGCCACCGTCGTGCTCAGCGAGCAGGAATGGAGCACAAAAAAGGGGCGAGCAAGACAGAGGAAACCGCGCAGCGAGGTGCTGGCCGCCCTCGCGACTAAGCTACTGCGGCGAGGTGAACGCTAATGGAGCGTCGCGACTTGCGAGGCCTGGTGGTTGCCTCCGGCAGCGGCCACGAGGCCGTCGTTACGAAGGGTGGGCTTATGCGACTGGACGGCACTCTGGAGGTAAGGTTTCTCTATCGCAGCGGCATCCATTCCGTCATGGTCGCTCCTGACGCACCTGCCGATGCCGTGAGGCAAGCTATCGC
>JANZZA010000276.1 GCA_026419655.1 Armatimonadota bacterium
GTGCACAGAGCATCAGTACCATATTGGTGACGTTAAGCCGGTCGGCGCGAAAGGCACCAATCTCTCCCAGCGCCGTGGCGTCGTAAACCACGTATCCATTGGCCAGGTCGCCGAATTTCTTCCATACTTCGGCCGCGCTGATGTCCTGCGTTTTGAGACCCTCAACCCGAAGCTCCTCCAGCCACTGTATGTCCTGGGCGTCGTAGCGCGTGTGGATAATGTACAGGCGTGGCTGCCGTCGGTTTATGAGGCCTTGCAGGACTGTCAGTGCAAATTCCTCAGCCGGATCTGCCTTCGATAGGTCGCAGACGAAAATGGTCTCTGCCGGGCGGGTAGAGCGCGGCCAAAGGGTGTCATATGGCCGCGGCTCCGAAACCGGCATGGCGGGCTGCCCGGCGTCTCCGAGCATGCTATCCAGCGTGGCGAGCATTGTCCTCACCTCTCGGTCTTGCAACAGACCGCGCAGGCGCAAAAGGTGAATGGTTCCGGCTACGGTAATTCTGTACATGGCCCAGGAAGATATAGTGGGACAGTTGCCCCGGCCCCAGAGGTCATAGGCTCCATTGAAGCGGCGGCAGTGGTGGGCGATGATGACGGCCGGATAAAGCTCATCGGCAGCGTCGCCCGCCGTGACGAGCGGCAGCACTTCGTCTTCAGCCGGAAGGTTTTTTACGGCGAGAGCCTGAAGCAGGCCGGGCGGGTCAATGCCCTCCCACGGGATCGCGCCCAGGCCCAGCTCGCGGCCCAGGGGGGTGAGACCGAATCCTCCCGGGCCGGGCACCGTCACAAAATCTCCCGTGCCCAACCCGTGGCCCTCATGCAAAAGATAGGAGCTGTCGTGCCCCAGGTCTACCCATCCGCCTGAGGCTTCCTCGAAGGACCCATTGGGTAACAAGTTGGTCTCCTCGCCTGCGCGATGAAGAAAAAGGTCGTCAAGAAAGAGCCGGGCGTCCGGCGCCCAAAGCTGCGGCGAAACATCTGCGGTAGCTGCGCCTTCGGGAACCACTACTTCTTTTTGCACGCGTACCCACTCGCACGGCTCGTCAGGGATGCGAGGTCCGTCCTGGCCGATGAACCGCCCCTGGGTGTCGAAGAAGCGCAGGAAAATGCATGAATTGGGGTGCGGCACAAACTCTTCTGAGTGTTTTACCCAGCCACCCACCACGTAGCGTTCTCCCGGCCGCACGGTAAACCCTGTTGAGTTTGGTCCTGTCCAGTCCCTGCCAGCGGGATTGTAGATTTCGAAAGCAGCCTTGCCGGTGCGTGGTTGCTCAGCAGTACGTCCGCCGCGAGGAAGATGTCCGTAGGCCCATCCCACAGCGCCTCGGGCCAGACACGGATGACAAAACGGCACGCCGCTTGGCACAACAATGCTGCCGCCGGCTTCGTGGTATTGCACCAGCGCGTCGAAAGCATCCAGCGGAAAAGTGTTGCCGTACGGGTGGACGTAGGCCGAGTAGGTGGCAGCGTTGAGCA
>JANZZA010000301.1 GCA_026419655.1 Armatimonadota bacterium
GTCCGGTTACATAAGGTGCCAGGACATGGACGGCGAGACCGTCATCTACGGGCACCTGCTAAGAGAAGACGGCAGCCTTTGTGACCAGTGGTCGTTGGGGACGAGCCCGGGCGTGAGCGGCAATCGAGACTGGACGTACACCTCGGTGACCTTTACCACGCCGCACGACTGCGCAGCCCTGGAAATACACCTGACGACTAATTGCCACGGGACGATTTGGCACGACGCAGTGATGCTGGCGGAGATGGCCGACGCTGCCGGACAGGGCGTGGTGGGAGACCTGCAAGCACGAAGGTCCCTTGAAAGACCCGTCGCCTGGGCAGTGGATACGGCCGTAAAGATATTCGCCCACGACCTGGCGCCGGAGAATCCGTCCGGGGAGCTGGTGTTGGCCGCCGCCCGAAACGAGTATGAGGCCTGTCAGGTGGCGGTGCGCAGCCCAAAGGCTGATACACTACGCATAGCCGTACAGCCGCTTTCCGGTCCGGACGGAGCGACTATCGCGGCGCCTGCTATCTACCACGTTGGCCGCGTCCCGATTGACTTCCCAATCGGCTACGATTCCACCCGGGGGCCCAGCTACCATCGAATGAAGCCGCGATGGCGCGGCAATGACGGGTGGGCAGGGTGGTGGCCGGATCCCATGATACCTGTCCGCGACGGACAGATACGGCTCGACGCCAACACTACCGAGGCACTGTACTTCGACTATTGGATACCCGCCAATGCACGACCGGGGGAATACCAAGGCGCTATACAGCTTACATGCGGAAGCGAGGTTATGACGCTCCCGGTGCGCCTCACGGTTTGGAATTTCACCCAGCCCGTCGAGAAGCATCTGCCAGCCATCTACGACTACCGCCCCACAGGACTGGATGACGCCAGCGACCGGGAATGGCAGGCCTTTCTTAAGCGGTACAACGTCAGTGGGGGCTATGTGATACCGCCACCAGATTTCAAGTATGAGAACGGCCGCGTAATGGCAGACTTTAGCGGCTTTGACGAGATGGCCAGCTACATGTTCGACGAGCTGCGCGTGAACAAGGCCTATACGCCATGGATTTTCTACGCCTGCGGCTGGGCGTATCCGCCAAACAAGTTTCTCGGACTGGAGCCGGGCACGCCTGAATACGAAGACGCTTTTCGGCAGGCCTACCGGCTATTCATTGACCACATCACGCAAAAAGGCTGGCGCAACAGATTTGTATACTACATTTCCGACGAGCCCCATGCGCACAGCCAGGAGACCATCGAGGGCATAAACCGCCTGTGCGACCTGGCGCGGGAGATAGCCCCCGACGTGCTCATATACTCCAGTACATGGGGCTATATTCCGGGGCTGGAAGGGCACCTGACGCTTTGGGGAATTGGGCCGCAAGGCACGTTCCCGCCGGACAAAATTGCTCAGCGGCGGGCCGCCGGCGACCACTTCTGGTTCACCACCGACGGCGTGATGTGCACGGATACCCCCTTCCTGGCCGTTGAGCGACTGCTTCCCTGGCTGTGTTTCAAGTATGACGTTGAGGCCTATGAGTTCTGGGGCAGCAACTGGTACACCTATGACCCGTGGAAATATGGCTGGCACAGCTACATAAGCCAGAGCGACCAGGGAAAAGAGTATTACTACGTGCGGTATCCCAATGGGGACGGCTTTGTGGCATATCCTGGTAGGCCGATTGGGGAAAAAGGGCCGGTGCCAAGCATACGTCTTGTGGCGGCGCGGGAAGGAGTGGACGACTACGAGATATTCCTTGCGCTGCAGGCCTGGGAACAAAGGGGAAACGCTGAGGCCCGACAAGCCCTTGACCAGATCCGCGATTTATTGCAGATTCCTAACACGGGCGTGCGGCGTTCCACGGGGCTGATGGAAGACCCAGCAGCCTTCACGGCGGCCCGTACGGCTGCGGGGGACCTGCTGTCGCGACTAGAACAGCGATAGGCTGGCCGACTTAGGCCCCTGCGGCTATAGTGAGAAACAGGCCATGCGCTGTCGGCTGTCCAGCACGCCGACAGCAGCGTTTTTCGGGGAAGGCAAGACAGCCAAGCCAAAAAGGAGGCAGAAACTTGCCACTGGACGGTCAGGTGGCCATAATAACTGGCTGCGGGGGAGGCATAGGGCGCGGGATAGCGCTGAAACTCGCGTCCCTGGGCGCGAATATCGTGGTAAATGACGTAGTGGAAGAAGCGGCCCAGGCTGTAGCAAACGCTGTGGAAGCACTCGGTCGCGAGGCGCTGGTTGCAACCGCGTCGGTGACAGACACCGCAGCAGTCGAGGAAATGGTGCAAGAGGCGGTAGAAAGGTGGGGGCGGGTGGACATTCTCGTCAACAACGCCGGCATCACGCGCGATGCCCTGATGCTGCGGATGAAAGACGAGCAATGGGATGAGGTACTCGACATTAACCTCAAAGGCGCTTTCATCTGCACGCGAGCAGCCGTGAAGCCTATGGTGAAGGCGCGATACGGACGCATAGTGAATATAACATCAATAGTGGGAGCTACCGGCAACCCGGGACAGGCGAACTACTCGGCCTCTAAGGGCGGCCTGATCGCATTGACGAAGACCACGGCTCTTGAGTTTGCCAGCCGTAACATAACGTGCAACGCGGTGGCGCCTGGGGTTGTGGATACGCCAATGTTTCGTGCGCTACCAGAGGAAACCCAGTCGGCATGGGTAGCCCGCATACCTTTGGGTCGGGCGGGCACCCCTGACGACGTGGCTGAGGCAGTGGCTTTCTTCTGCCTGCCCGGAAGCAGTTACGTGACCGGGCAAGTCCTTCATGTCAACGGCGGGCTGTACATGTAGTGGGGGCCGAGCAGCCAAGCTGCCCGACCCGCGTAAGAATAGCCTGCAATAGGAAGCGAGAGCCGCTGGGCGGCCTATTCTATCGGAGGTGAACGAAATGGCGTTGTTTGAACGCGTGCGTGATGTCATCGCTCGCGAGCTGAAGGTTCCAGAAAGCAAAATCACGGAGGAAGCGACCTTTGACGGTGACCTGGCGGCTGACTCGCTGGACTTCGTGCAGCTAGTCATGGCTTTCGAGGACGAGTTTGGTGTGGAGATACCCGAAGAAGACGCGGAGAAAATTCGCACCGTGGGAGACGCCGTAAAGTACCTCGAGGAAAAGGGCGTTGGCGGATAAGAAGAACGCCTGGACCTGACTACCAGAGAAACGGGCGTGTCCAGTGGAGCAGCAGAATGTCGCGGCGAGTAGCCATCACAGGTATTGGACTCCTCTCGCCAGCCGGCAACACCATTGAGGAGTTCTGGGCAAACTGTATTGAGGGCCAAAGCGGGATAGGCCTAATCACTGCCTTCGATACGTCGGAGTACCCCACGCGCATCGGGGGCGAGATACAGAACTTCGACCCAGAAGCGTATCTAGACCCCAAGCTGGCGAAGAGGGCAGACCGCTACTGCCAGTTTGCGTTGGCGGCGGCGCACATGGCCCTCAAGGATGCCGGGTTTGCGGGACTGGCTCCTCTCCCGGAGGAGCTGAGGCAGCGCACCGCGGTAATAGTAGCCTCTGGCATCGGCGGGATGAAAACCTTCGAGGACACACACGCTCTTTTGTTGGAGCGGGGTCCTAAGCGGGTCAGTCCCTTTTTTGTCCCTATGCTCATTTCCGACATCGCAGCGGGCATGATCTCCATCGAAACGGGCGCTATGGGGCCAAATTTCGCCGTGGTGACGGCCTGTGCTACTTCTACTCACTGCATTGGTGAAGCAGCCCAGAAAATAAAGCTGGGCCAGGCGGACCTGGCCATCGCCGGGGGAGCCGAGGCAACGATAATTCCTTCAGCGCTCGCGGGTTTCTCGGCAGCGAAAGCCCTCTCGCGTCGAAACGACGACCCCAAGCGGGCCTGCCGTCCCTTCGACCGGGACCGGGACGGCTTCGTCATGGCCGAAGGCGGCGCAGTGCTGATCCTGGAGGAAATGGAGCTGGCCCGCAGACGAGGGGCTCGAATCTACGCCGAGCTGGCAGGGTATGGAGCAAGCGGAGACGCTTATCACATCACTGCTCCGCGACCTGATGGTGCTGGAGCCGTGCTGGCCATGCGTTGGGCCCTCGAAGACGCCGGCATCGAACCCTCCGAGCTCGACTACATAAACGCCCACGCACCCGGCACCCAGGACGGCGACGCAATGGAAGCCTTGGCACTGGAAGCACTCCTGGGGGAAGCCGGGCCATCGGTGGCTGTGTCGTCAACCAAGCCCATACATGGGCACATGCTCGGGGCCACCGGGGCTACCGAGCTAATCGTATGCATCCTGGCCATTCGTGACGCAGTAGTGCCGCCGAACATCAACTGCGAAAACCCTGAGCGGGAGTTTGGCTTTGAGCTGGTGCGTGATGGCCCTAAGCCCAAAACCGTGCGGGCAGCAATGACGAACTCCTTTGGTTTTGGTGGGCACAACGCGGTACTCATAGTGCGAGCAGTTTAGGGACACGCAGCAATGGCGACTGGCGAGCAGACTGGGCAAAACGGCAGCAAGGAAAAGGCGCACGGAGGCCCCAAGCCTCCATGGGGAGAGTTGCGCGAGCGGCTGGGCCTCAACGACGTACCCGACGATTTGCTGCGCCTGGCCCTTAGCCATCCATCCTGGACCGATGAGCAAGGCTTGCCAGCACACGAATGTAACCAACGCCTCGAGTTCCTGGGCGACGCCGTTCTAGGCATGATAGCCTCGGAGCATCTTTACCGCACTCTTCCAGGCTCCACTGAGGGCACTCTAACGCGGATGAAATCGGAGGCGGTGAAGCGAGACTCGCTGGCTTCGGTGGCACGACGGCTGGGGCTGAGCGATTTTGTTCTGCTTGGGCCTCAAGAGCGTGCCTCTGGAGGCCACCGCAAACCTTCAATCCTTGCCGACTGCGTCGAGGCCCTCATAGGTGCCATCTATCTAGCCTGTGGACTGGAGCGAGCGCGAGAATTCATCCTGTCGCACTTAGGCGACCGCCTGAAGGCTCCCAAAGACGACCGCTATCCGCTCGACCCCAAGAGCGAATTACAGGAACTGGTACAGGCCCACGGACAGGAGCTGCCTCAGTACGTTACCGTAAGCCAAGAAGGGCCGGCCCACGCGCGCGTCTTTGAGGTGGAAGTACGGTACGCAGGTGAGGCGCTGGCGCGTGGCCGGGGGTCGAGCAAACAACGCGCCCAGCAAGAAGCCGCTCGGGCCGCCCTTGAGAGGCGCGAGGAATGGCTGCCCAAGCTCAAAGGAACGGCGCCGTGACCGGCTTCTTCACGCTTGCGGCCAGGAACTGTTCACAGACCCCGGGATTTGTCTTGGCCGATAGCAGGGCGCCGAGAAGTGTCGTGACAACCGCTCTTTGTGGCGCCCCATCATTAAAAAGGGTTATTCCTCAGCCCCCCTTTCCAAAATTTTTCGCGCTGTTGTGCACTGCGCTGGCCGTCACCCTCTCCCCGCACGCCTGGACCAAGAGCAGAGTGGAGGAACCGCTTTTCTTCATAGTAGGCCTGCAGGGCGAAGGGGCAGCAGAAACTGCTAAAAGCATCGGCTTTAATGCCGTGGCTTACCGCTTGCCCTACGATGCGCCACGCAAACTCGACGCCATCCGCGAAGAGCTCACAGCCATCGGCCGCCTTGGGCTGAAGGTGATAGTCCAACTGCCGACCTGCTTCGGGCTGCAACAGCGTCTAGACCTCCGCTCGCGTACCTATTGGCAGACGCTGGAAAATTACGTTTCGGCTATCGTGCCGACTCTGAAAGAGCTTCCCGGCCTGGCTGCGTGGCAGACCGACGACTACCTGGAACGGGCGATCTACTACAGCAACCCCGAGCTGGGGGCCTTTCTGGAAGAGCGCTACGGCACACTTTCAGAGCTCAATCGAGCCTGGGGCACGGATTTCTCGGACTGGCAGCAAGTGACGCGCGAAGCAGCCCTGGCGGCTGACGACGACCAGCCCTGGGGTGTAGGCGTGCCGTCGGTGGATGTAGCCGACTGGATGGCAGCGACTTTCGAGCGAGTAATGGAGCGGTGGGCGGCTGCTATAAGGCGCTGGGACGAAACTACTCCTCTGATGACGGGCCGGATAAGCCTGTACAGAAGTCTGGCATCGGTGCCGACGGGCTACGACGTGGTCGTACCGGCGATAAGGCCTGACGTGTGGGAAGATGACCCTGTTGCGGGCAACGTTCACATGGTCGACCTGGCCCGGAGGGGCGGGAGATTTGACGTAATCCCCTCGCTTTACGTCCCGTTGCCGCCCAGTCCGTTATATGCCCAGGGCGCAGCGACGTGGTGGGCGCTTGAAGCAGCAATCCACGGAGCCAGGGGCTTTTGCGTGGAAGACTGGCGCCGCCTGACGACAGTCGCGCCCCAGGGCGAAGGCCAACCGCTCCCGTTAGATCCGACAAGAGTCCGCCAGAGACTGGACGTTCTGGCTAGACAACTGGGGGCAATCGCGCGGCCCGAGGTCTTTAATGTTTGTCCGAAGCCAAACTACGCTTTCTTGTGGACGCCATATGCTGGGGGCCTCGAGGCCTTCGGAGTGCCCGGGTATGGATACCTGGAGAAGTGGTCGCCTGGGCAGCCAGGCTGGCTATTTTGGACCTTCCGGAGGGGCTGCGCCTTTGGGATAGCAGATGTGCTCACGCCGTGGGACGTACCAGCAGTACGCCTAGACCAGTACGGCGCCATCTTCGCGCCGCATGTGCTTTCTGTACCTGCGCCCATCGGCCAAGCCCTCACCGATTGGGTGGAGAAGGGCGGCGCTTTAGTGGCCGATGTAGGGCTTGGGATGTACCAGAGCGGCGACTGGCGCGTGATGCCTGCTCCACTGGCGGCAGTGACTGGCTTGCCACAACTTCTCGGTGGCGCCGTGGTGAGCGGCAGGTGGCAGGTCGTCCGCGCCAGCGTACTTACGCCCCTCCTCTCCCCTGGGGCACGGCCGAAAGGAATAGTCGAACGGCGGACGGGCACTGCGCCCGCCACGGAGCGCAAACCAAGGGCCTTCGATAGCTGGATGGCTTACTGTGCGCCTCCGCCGGACGTCGAAACAATAGCTATCGCTGACACCCGTGCCAGCACCGATGGTCGAGCCCGCATCGTCGCGGGCATCTTCGGCCATCGCCACGGGCTGGGCGCTGGCATTTATGCCACCTTCCGCCTCTGGGAACGCTGGGACCCGGCCGACCCACTTTTTGCGGCCTTTTGCGAACCGCTATGCAGCTTCCGGGCGAGCTACCGGCTCGCAGGTGGCTTCTTTCCCGGCGACACGTCGCTCGCAGCTACGAAATATGGTGCCGCCATGGTTGCCAGAAGTGGAGGCGTGCGGCAGGTCTTGGCGATGAACGCCGACGACCGTATTTATTCTGGCGCTTACTGCTACACCTCGGCGGCTGCCCGCACGCCCGACGGACGCCGTTCAGGCGACGTAACTCTATATACCGAAACACCGGCCGGTGGCCTTGCGATACTTACAAAAAGCTCGGTAGCCGTTCGGCCGTACACGGCGGGGTGTCTGTCCCGCCTCGACCGGTGCGATGCAGAAAGCTTGCAACTAACGCTGTACGGTGATGTCGCAAACCCTGTGGTCGGAGGAAAAATCAGCATCCGCCGGCCCGTCGCCAGCCAAGTGCGCATCCTCGTAGAGGATGGCACCTACGAAGTGGCCCCTGGGTCGCGCCACCTGTTGACAATACAAGACAAAGGCCGGCAGCCCTTAACCGACGCAGTGCGCGCCGATTCCACCGGCCATCTGGACTTCTCTCTCTGGGCAAAGGAAACAGTTGTGACCCTCAGGTCGGAAGCAAAGGAATCGGGATAGCAGATGTGGTTGCACTGGTGTAGCCGACTAGACCCCTTCCGAGAGGCCCATTGAGGACCCTGGACGGACGAACAAGCGAAGAGTAATCGAAAATCCCTTCGCGCGGGAAACCCTTCCCCAAAAAGCCCTCGCCCCAATTCCTTCGCAAGTATTTCCGGACAGCCTCCGACCCGCGTCCGGTGAACGGCTGCTACTGAGACATCAGCCCAAGCAGGTA
>JANZZA010000312.1 GCA_026419655.1 Armatimonadota bacterium
GCCTTTACCACCTGGCTGTACCGCATAGTCGTGAATGTGTCCCTCGACCTGGCACGCAGATCGGGGCGGTCAGCCACTGTGCCCCTGGAAAGCTCTGAGGATGACCGTCTTTCGCCTGTTGACCATTTGGCGGCTGAAGAGACTCAGGACCCATCTGTGTCCTTATTGCGAGCTGAGCGGGCCAGGGCTGTCCAGGCCACGCTGCTGTCTTTGCCGCCCCTATATCGTGCGGTCCTGGTCCTGTACGAGCTACAGGGGCTGGCATATGACCAGATTGCCGCGGTCCTCGGGATACCCATCGGCACTGTCAAGTCGCGGCTGAATCGGGCACGGCAGGCCTTTGCGCGCAACTTTGCTCAGCACCTGGAACTTTTCGGCTTGGGGGAAGGTCAAACGCGCCGAGAGGATGAGGATGAGCGGCGTCCGACGTAACAGGCAGGTGTCATGTGGTTGGGTGCGAGGGCGGCTGGCAGCGCTGGCTTCGGGCGACCTGGCGGCCGAGGAGCGGGGCGCGTGCCGCGCGCACCTGGCGCAGTGCGAGGCGTGCTTGCGCGAATTTACCAAGGCGCAGGCTGCTATTGGCGCTTTGCGGGCGGTGGGGGAAGTTGCGCCTCCGTCTGACGCCATGGAGCGGCTGCTGTGGCTGCTTGATACGCTGCCGATGCCGGCGAGGACACCGGCCTGGAGAGGCTGGGTTTCCTGGTCGGCGGCTGCGGCAACCCTGGTTGCGGCGGTCATGGTGGTGCTCGTGCTTCAGCGTGGTGGGCTGGCGATGCGTGCGGCTGGTGAGGTTGGGGCAGCCTCGGTTGCGATTAATTCGGCCCAGGGCCCTAGCCAGGCTGCAGAGCAAATCACGGCACCGGCACCTGCAGCTCCCGGCCCAGGGTTTTCAACTCCCTCTCCCCGCCCAAGGTCTTCAACTCGGTTTCCTGGCCAAGAGGTTTCAACTCCCTCCGGGTTTTCAACTTCCTCCCCCGGCTCAGGGTCTTCAGCTGCGGCTTCTGGCCGAGAGGTTTCAGGGGGGCAGCCTTCAAAAAGGCCCAGCGCTATCTTACAAGCGGTTGGGCCAAGCCCTGCCCGGGAGGCTGCCCCCCTTGCTCGCCAGGCTAAGGGCCGACAAGAGACGCTCCGGTCCGGCAAAGCCCGTGCAACACAAGTAGTTTCTCGCCGTCAAGGGATTGCGCCACAGAGACCTTCCGCCGTGCCTTCTGCGGGACCAACTGCCGTGCCGTCTTTGGCACCGAGAGCCGCCGCACCTTCTATGACACCGAGAGCCGCCGCGCGGCAAGACCAGGCTGAGGTTGTCTCGGAGCCGGGCCGTGCATTGGCTGAGGCAGAGGTACCTGGCAAGCCGCCTCCCCCACCCGCCGCGCAAAAGGCAGCCGCCCCAAGGGCAACGGCCGGGGTCGCCGGTGCCGCTGGGCCGGTTGGCTCAGGTGGTGGGGTCGAAGGGGCCGAGGCGCCCCTATTCAGGGCTGCCGAGCCCGGAGAGAGGCTGCGGACTCTGGGTGCCCCGGCGCCAGCGACGGGGCTTGCTAAGCCAAACGTCAGCGCTGTCAGCGAGCCGTTCTGGCACCTTCGCGTGGAGGCTCCTGGCCGGCTGGTGGTTGGCATACCGGCTGAGTTCGGCCTGACGATAGAAGGTCGCCAATCGCTCGTTGCTGTCAGGGCAGGCGTACAGGACAGCCAGGGCCGCCCCCTGGGCCGTGAAGTGGAGTTAGCCCTGGTGGAGGAAGGGCGGCGGGTGCAGGCTTCTCTGCCGGCCACCATGCAGAAGCCTGGCCGCCAGCAGGTTGCCGTAGCCCTTGAGGCCGAGGAGCCGGCGGTGAAAACCCGGGTGACGATGATGGTAGACGTCGAGCCACCGCCGTCCCCAGAGGTGCCCATGGCGTCGCTGGTGCTGCGGGATGTACCGTTGCGCGAGGCTGCTGCTGCCCTGGCTCGCCGCGGCCGCGTCACCGTCGAGGTGGACGATGCCCTGGCCAATCTGACAGTGGACTGCAACTTCGCCGACCCGATACCCGTCGAGACCGCCCTGGAGCTGCTGGTCGAGCAAGTGGG
>JANZZA010000324.1 GCA_026419655.1 Armatimonadota bacterium
TCCTCTGGCGGGTCGGGAGAGATGGTGACGGTAAGAAGGCCTTTTGCGTGGCCCGGACTGTTTCCTCCCGCGGGTCGGGAGAGATGAGCGGCTGCTTGTGCGTGGGCGCGCAAAAGTGTAACCTTATTATAGACGGCACCAATACCGAGGGGTATGAGCCATGCGGCGAAGAGACTTCATCAGGACGGGTTTATCGGCGGCTGCGGCATTACTGGCGAGGGGCACGGACGCGGCAGCGCTTGGCCACCTTCCCACGCGGCCCCTTGGCCGCACCGGTCACCGGAGTTCCGTCGTTGCGCTTGGGGGCATCGTGGTAGCCGGCGAAAGTCAGGAGTACGCCAAACGAATCGTGGACCATGCCCTGCGCAATGGGGTGAACCATGTAGATGTAGCGCCCACTTATGGCGACGCCGAGATAACGCTGGGCGAAGCTCTAAAGGGGCGCCGGCACCAGGTGTTTCTCGCCTGCAAAACTGTCCAGCGCACCCGCGAAGGTGCCGAAAAAGAGCTACACGCCTCCCTGGAGCGCCTGCAGACGGACTACTTCGATCTCTATCAGTTTCACGGCCTGGACACCCCTGAAGACCTTGAAGTTGCCTTTGGTTCAGGTGGGGCCCTGGAAGCTATGCTTGCCGCGCGCGAGAAGGGGCTTATCCGCCACATCGGCATGACCGGCCACAACCCAGATACTTTCTTTGCCGCTTTGAAGCGCTTCCCGCTAGAAACGTGCATGTTCCCGATAAACTTTGTCCTGGCCCGCCATGGTGACTATGGCAAGCGGCTCATGGATGAGCTGGTCAGGCGCGAGATTGGCATCATTGCCATCAAGCCAATCGCCGCCCGGCCGTGGCAAGAGGGAGAGTTCCGCCGCTGGCCCAAGTGCTGGTACAAACCCCTGGATGATGCACGCCAGATAAGCCTCGCCGTCCGCTGGACCCTGGAGCTACCGGTCACAACGATGATACCCTCCGGCCATCCTCAGCTCTTCGACAAGGCCTTGAGGGCAGCCCGCCGGGCTGCGCCGTTGACGCCCGAGGAGCGCGCGGAACTCAAAAGCTTGGCCTCCGCTCTTACACCCCTGTTC
>JANZZA010000363.1 GCA_026419655.1 Armatimonadota bacterium
AAACAGGGCTGGAAGTTCTTGGACGCTGGCGGTACGGGTGCTCTCGCCATTGGTAGCGCCTGTGCGTGTCGCGGTGCCCTACTGTGCGCCCGCCTGTCTTGCAAGAGCTTCACGGCGGATTTACGATTGCTGCAACGCCACTGCTGGGCGCCAGGAGTAGAGGCGGTGCACGGCCGAAATGGACCAAAGGTTACTCACCTTGAGAGAAGCTGCGGCACGCCTCAACGTGAGCGTTGCCACGCTTAAGCGGTACATCTACGAGGGGAAGGTTCGGTCGGCAAAGCTACCGGGCGGCCATCACCGTATTCCAGAAGAAGAGATTGCCAGGGTACTGGCGGTTGGTAGCGCTGAGAGGGAAGCGCCCGTTGGGGTGGGTGCTGCGGCAGAAGAAGCACAGCCCCTGGAGGTATTAGAGCGGTGGCTGACGGAGCTGGACGCGGAAGTGGAACGCCTGGCCGCGGCGGTTGAGGCATTGGCTGCGTTTTGTGGCAGGGCTGACAGGGATAGGACGGATGCTGACCTGCTGCTGGCCTCGCCCAGGAGCCATCATGAAGTGCTTGTGCTCGGCACGGGTTGCAAGCGATGCGAGCAGTTGTACCAAATGGTGCGAGAGAGCCTGCAACAAATGGGGCGCACCGATGTTGGGCTGAGGCATGTGAAGGACGTGGATGAGATTGCTGGTTTTGGGCCGGTCTTGACGCCCGCCCTCGCGATAGACGGAGAAGTCGTGCTCAGCGGCCGGCTGCCCACCGAAGCCACCCTCAGGGAACTGCTGGCCGACAGACTTGGCTGAAACAGCGTGCTCCTCGCTGGACAGGCCTTTGTGAGAAGGTTTTTCCGCCAGTTTTTTGGCATAGTTCTTGGGCCAGCTCAGCAACGTGTCTCCCGCAAAAGGGCTTTCAGCCAATGCCCGACGGGTGTAGAACTAAATCCTACCGGCAGGGCCGCACAACTATAAATCCTCCCCATGTCTGCGGGAATATTCAGTTTACTCAGGACTTTGTTTCAGGCAGGAAAGAGTAATGCCCCGAGAATCCTCTTGCTGGACCGGCCCAAAACCCGGTGTTGGCTTATACAGGGCGAGGAAAGTTCATGAAGTTTTGTGTCCCACCTTTTAGGCGGGAGCGCATCTCCGAGGCGCTGCAGAAACTTTTGGAAAGGTCTCCTTAGAAAACGGAATGCTCCCCGTGTCTGCCGAGCCCTTGCACACGCTTTTTATCGCCTCACAGGCCGCTGACACTCCAGCATTTCCGGCGGGGCAACCGCCACCAGAATCGTCGTCGTGGAGAAGCAGGAACTTGTAGTTGCCCGGTCGGTGACGAGCACGTCGTCTGCTGACAGGGAAAAACAGCTTTCGCGGTCAGTCCTCGAATTGGAGAAGCTCGTCTCCTTCGCCACGGTCCTCCCCAGAGCCTTCGAGCCATTCGAGGACTATCTGCCTGGCCTGCTCTGGAGTCAGTGCTTTACCGTGGAGCGCGCGGCGCAGCTCGCCCAGGTCCCGTGGTACGACAATCTGCCCAGCCAGCACGCGGTTTAGATGGGTGACGACCTCGTCGGTGAAAAGCGTAAGGACCTGGCGGGCCGTCAAGGGACCAGAGAGATTGGCTATTTCAAGCAACCGCGCCGACAGGTCACCCCAACGCGGCAAAACGGCCATGTATTTGCGCAGGGTCTCACGGAACTCCGGGCGGGAAAGCTCGCAGGAGTATTCGGCCAACCCCGCCCGGATTGCCTCATCCACAGCTTCAACGGCCTCTGTGTCAGGCTCGTCACCGAGTTGCAAGCCACAGCTTGGGCATACCGGTGACAGACGCAGGGCTCTGTCTAACCCGGCGTAAGTGCACCTCTGGCTAACGATGCTTTCCACCATTTTACGGACGTGCCCTGCGTCGTGTTCTACCTGAACGTTGAGGCGAGCCAGGCGCTCTAAGGCCCGGAATTCGGGTGTATTCAGCCGCATGGCGCACCGGTCGTAGACGTCGGACTGATAGACGCGGGTGTGCCAGGACATATAGCGGCGCGCATACGTTACGAAGAAGACCTGCTGGAGACGCCGGAAGGTAACCAAATCGCGGGAGGCCGCTTCGCCGCCTGCAAGGAACTCGAGAAGCTGGTCGCGCCGGAGGGCCACATCTGACCCAGGCGGCGCGTTGAGGTTGGGATGGATGAGATAGCGGTAGACGCCGAGCATCTCCGGTGCGGTTTCCCGAAAGAATCGCTCCAGGGCTTCCAGGCGCGATAGGAAGCGGGCCAAGGCGCCAAAACTCTTGTCCGGGCCTAACAGACTGCGGACGGCGTCAGCAACTTCAGCCAGCCCCAGGGGCCCTGGCCGAGAAGGGTCAATGAGGCGAAAGAGCTGCTCAGCGGCGTCCAGGTCTTCGAGGGTCTCGCGCCACTGTTCAGGCCCCTGGTCAGTGGCTTCCCAGAAATCGCCAACTTGCGTGCGGATGTCTGCTATCCGGGCAAGCCAACTATGGCGCGCCGCGACCAAAGTATCCCAGGCGCGCTGCTGGCCCTCATAGTCGCCGGCAACATGGCCGTGATGACCGATGGCTCGCAACAAGCGGCCGATGGCCTCCCAGTCAGTCGGCCCTAGCAGCGGAGCCCGTGCAACAAACTTCACCTGGGCCGCGAAAGGAGCTGGCAGGTCCTGTACCACCAGCACCCGCTCTTGCTCGTCCATTGCTACCAAATACCCCAGCCGGCAAAACGCGGCCACGGCAAGCTCAGAAAGTTGTGGCGGAAGTCCGAAAGAGGATTTAAACAATACGCGCGCCAGCTCGCTACACGACACCGCATGGCCCAGCTCATGCGGCGAAGCTGTATCTCGTGCCCTGATCAGGTCCATGACGGCACGAAGTACCACGCTGCCACGGGCAGTCAATTCCAGAAGGCCATTTGACCTCAGCACCAGGCCCATGGGAGCCATAAGAGCCTCAGCCCAGACTCCCACCGGGTCTCCTCGCTCGACTTGCAAAGCTCCCGGACGGATGAGCTGCTCGTACACCGCATCAATCATCTCGCGGGAGGGCAGGGGCCGGCGAGGTGCGGCGCGTGGAAAATCAGCGTGCCGACGCGCGAAGCTGCCCTCCAAGGCAACCGAGAGCAAGTCATCCCAGGACGCCCCGGCCCGCGAGAGCGTCCGCACGTCAGCGTCCACGCCCTGCAGAGACAGCACCTGGCCTTCGCGATACATCGTCAGCAGAGCTGCCTGCGCACGAGGCGTCGCTGCGAGACGCTCCTGGGCAGCATGGTCGGTAAGAGCCGACTCGACGGCGCGTCCAAGCTCTTCGGCCTGCGCGCAGGCAACGAGAGTGCGCAAGTCTTCCAGTTCGCTTGCGGCAGGCTCGCGAGGAAGCCAAAGAACCAAACCCTCGGCTCCCGGCCGCCCTACCAGGTGCTCGGCCACGGCACGCCAGGCCTCTAGCTGTCTGCGTCGCTCGAATGGAAGGCCAACGAGCAGCGCGGCAGTCTCCGGCCTGTCAGGGTCCACCAGCGCCCTGCACAGGTCTACGAGTTTGCCCTCATCGAGCGAGCGAGCATCAGTCAACTCCACATAGGCATACCTTGGCGCGTGCTGCCAGCTCACCTCAAACACGTCGCCGCCCACTATGCCCACGAAGGGAGAGCCTTCGGCCGCAAGGGCCTCGAGGGCGGCAGCAACCAGCCTGCGGTCCGTGGCGGCGATGCCGGCCCGGATGCGCTCGAATTCCCTGCGCGCCTGCTCGTGGGCGGCCAGGCGCCAGACAACAACGTAGCCTCGACGGTCACCCATAGCCACTGAGCGCACATATGGCCCCACCCGCGCCAGGGCCGCCAAAAGCTTCTCAGCCTCGCGCGGCGTCAACCGTGGCCACCCCCTGCCGTCCAACCCCATAGCCCGCGACACGTCTTCATCCGTGAGCGTCTCGCCGGCCAACTGCGCCGCAAGCAGGACACCTACCACATCACCCACCACGGCGGCATCTTGTGGCCAAATCTCCGCCGCACGCTGGCCGTAGTAGTCGAAGACCTCCTGAAGTTGCTCAGCCGGAGCCGCTCCCACCGCTGCCTGCAGTAGCCAACGCGCTGCCGCCCGCAGTTCCACTAGCTGCCAGGGCTGCCGGCCGACCAGTTCGTCGGGATGGTCGTGGAGAGCGCGAAGGGCAAAATTGCCAACTCCCAGAACCCGCGCCCCAGCCTTTTCAAGCACCTGCAGCGCCAGGGGATCAAAGGGATAAGTCTCTTCAATCAGGTCAGCAGGAGGGGCGAGATCGGGCCAGACCTTAGCCTGCCTGTCCGCCGCCTCGGCGGCCAACTGGCCTCGGTCCTGGCCTGCTCCACGGTAGCAGACCCGCAGCAGCGGGCGAAGGTGCTCCGATGAGAGACTGAGGACTTCAGCGAAAATCGCTTTTTCGATGGCTCGCCCGTTTGTGCCAGCCGGCAGACGTTGTCCCGCGGCCACAATGTACAACGGCATTATCTTGCACCGCTGGGCCAGGAACTCCAAAACGGCTAGGTCTTCCCTAGCCCCTTTCGGCCCAGAAGCTTCCACAAAGCTGTTGAGGTCATCCACCAGCCAGAATACGGGCGTGCCACGAGGGAGAGCCTGGACCAGTGCGGAAAGTCTTTCGCTGGGAGACGGCATCAGAGACACCGACAGCGATTCCGCTACAGCCAAGCTCCGCACGAGGGCAGCCGCCAGCCGCCGGTCAGCCATCTCCATTTCTCTCCAGGAAGCATAGCCATGGCTGCGAGCCTCAGCGTCAAGCACGTCCGCCGGCACATGCACCACATGGTCGTGCAGTAGTTTCAGCGCATAAGAATCACGCGAAAGGGACAGCCTCAGACCAAAGGGCGGAGCAGCCGCTGCTTCCTCGGCGGCAACAAAAAGGACCTCTTCGAGGGGCTCGCTGCTGCCGCGGTGGTCGGCCAGAGGCACGGGCACCACGAGGCAGGCAGGCATTGACGACAGCCTGGCCCGAAGCTCGCCGTCCAGGCCCCATATCTCCCCCAGCGCAGGGCGTGCATGAGGATATCCAGCCGCCGCCCCAAGGGCCAGTAGAAGATGAGTCTTCCCGACACCGGTCGGCCCTTGGATGAAAAAGCAGCCGCCTTCTTCCTCGCTGCTGACAACGCGGTTAAGCAGCGCTGCTAATACCTCACAATGCCAGGTGGCACCGACCCAGCCCGTCAGCAAGGAATGAGCCGCGGCAGTATCGCCAAAGAGGGACGACTGGTCGGGGTGAGACAAGAGGCCCCGTAGTCGCACAAACTCGTGCAGAGACCGAGGCGCGACAGGAAGTTCCTGGACGGCCACCAGCTCCACCATTGTCATGCTTCGTCCACCAGTCACCGGACTGCCCAGCGGCGCCAGCCCAGAGCGCGGCGCCTTTGCTTATCCACGTTAACGCCCGGGCCAACGCCAGTCATGCGCAAGCATCACGGCCCTAGCCCCTCAGCTAGGGAGCGCAGGTAGCCCGCCAGCACAACCAAAGTCCACGCCAGCGCCAGCCAGTCGCGCCAGGTCATCCTCTGTCCCTTCCCATGGCTGCCCTGGGCGCAAAAAGCTCCGCCACAAGCAATTCGGCCACGGCCTCAGCAGGCAAGCGCCGCTCCACCTGCCCCTTAAGCGTCAGGTCGGCGACATACACGCGGCTGAGGGCAGTGATAATCTCGACCTCGCTATGTCGGCGGGCCTGGTTGACCAGCTTCCGCGCCAGCCAATCCTTGCCACTCACTGCCACAACGATGTTTGGGTCAGCCGGGAATTTTCCAACAAATTCCTCTGGCACCTCGTGCAGCTTGCCCGGGTCATAGCCTGCAGAGACAAGGACTTTCGCCTGCCAAAGTAGCCGCAGATGACGGGCCAGAACATAAAGAAAATGGACAGCAGCATCCTCGGCGTTGGTGGGCGGCAAAAATTCGCGCACCAGCCGCACAGCCACATCCGTTTTGCCATCGGCAAGGGCATCGGTCAGAGCAAAAACACTGCCTTCCGCCGTGGGAGTGACCAACGCCCGCACTGCTGCCAGGCCAATCCTGCCGCCCGCCCCCACGTAGGTCGCCAGCTTCTCCAGCTCCGACGCCACCCTGTCCTGGTCAGATCCAACCCGCTCAAGCAGCTCCTCGGTAGCCTCCCCGGCAATGGTGACACCTAGCCCCTTCGCCCGCTCCTCGACCCATGGACGCATCTTCCAGGCCACCGGAGCCACGCGGCGCAAGACCTGGCCGTGACGCTCGATGAAGTCCATGAGGTCAGCTAGTAAGGGCGTCCTCGACGTAGCCTGCTCGCCGGCGACGGTCAGCACAACGAAGGTAGAGGACGGCAAGGAGCGCAACATGGCCAGAACCTCACGCTGCTGCGCAGTCGTCCAATCGCTGGCCTGACTGACAACGATTACGCGCTGCTCAGCAAGCAACGAAAAGCCCGTCAGGTGAAGTTGAAGGGCCTCGGGCGGCGTGGACAGGGCATCCAGCCGGACAACAGCAAAGGGGTCGGCTGCCGGACCCACAACTGCTCGCACCAGTTCTGCCACCAGCTCCCGCACCTCAAGAGCCGAAGGCGCCAGCACTGCCGTAACTTGGGCTGGTTGGGTGACC
>JANZZA010000424.1 GCA_026419655.1 Armatimonadota bacterium
ACTTGGCTGCCTCCCGCGTGAGGCCGAACTCGTAGTTGACGTAGAAACCCTTGCCGGCCTCATAGCAGAGCCGAAACGGCCGCGGCCAGTCCATCGGTGCAGCCAGCCCCAGGGCGACTTTTTCATTACCGAGACAGGCAAAGGGATAAAGGCTAATAACTCGCCGGTCGCTGTGAAGCCTTCCCGCGCCATAAAGAATCCCTGGCTCAATCCGCTGGGCGTTGTGAATGTCGTCAAACCACGTCCAGCCCTGCGCCTGGATTGGCAGGCGGAAGGAAACCGTTACGGCCCGGTCGCGGCCCGATGTATCCTCAAGCTCGGCGTCCACAAGGATATGGTCGGCGCGGCCCTGGTAGGTGGCGGTCAGGCGAAGGTTGGATTCTGGTGCGTTGTAAGTGCATTTCAGGGCCGCGGCCGCTCCGGTCGCTTTTGGAGTGCCGGAAAGGAGCTTTTGAGGCGTCACATAGTCGTCCTCAAGCGAGACCACCGACACGTCGTCAACCCAGGCCTCGCCCGTCTGCTCCCATAGATTCGTGTACACGCGCAGCTTGCGACAGAAGGGAGCGGTGACAAAGGAGTGCATAAGCTGAAACCAGTCGGAGCGGGTGCGGGCGTGGCTGACGCATATCTGGGGATAATCGCGCCGGTCAGCGCCCGCGGCGTCCATCTGGACGATATAGAAATACGGGGCGCCGCCCTCGGTGCGCATCCACATTGACACACGGTAGGGCGTATTGGGCTTTACGGCCACGTCCACGCTGAGGCTGCCGGAGCGCTGTGGTTCGGGGCCAGGGATGCTGACCCTCATTGACCGGGTGCCCGAATGGGCCACCGCGTCGTCCAAAGCCCAGTCTGCACCGACGCTCCAGGCAACAGGCGCGCCGCCCTCCAGTTGTTCGAAGCCACCGTTAGGACAAAGCTCCACCTCCCGCGCCGGAATGGCTGCGACATCAGCCAGGAAAAATCCGCCCGGGCCGGTCAGCGGGAGGCGTGACGCGCCGATGCTTACCGCCTTCACCTGCCCCCTGGAGTCCAGTTGAAGTTTCAGGCCCTCGCCCGTGGTGACATCATAAGCTTGGGCACCAGCCACCCAGAAAGCCAATACAATGACCAGGGCACCCCTCCGAGGAATTACCAGCACAACGCTCCAAGGGGATCCGGCTGCCATCCTGACCACCCGCCGGCAAAAACCTAATGTCTGGGGGGAACCCTTGGAAAGGGGTTGCCCCCCAGACCCTTTTGCCAAACCTTCTCATCCCGCTCCCACCCCGCACCCTCATGACCCGGCCGCCTGACGCGATTTGGGCGCAGCGACTGTGCCGGCGCGCTGCTGGGTGGCCTGGCCTGATTGCTTAGACATTCTCGACCTGCACGGGCCGGCGGGAGCGCGGGACGTAATGGGTGTGGAGGAGGTGGTGGGAGCGCTCGCTCAAGGGATGGCCGAGGAATTTTTCGTACAGGCGCTTGATGGACGGGTTCTCGTGAGAGCGGCGGATGGGCAGCTGGCG
>JANZZA010000429.1 GCA_026419655.1 Armatimonadota bacterium
GTCCGGCCCGGGACGTTGTAAAGCACCACGGGCAGGTCCGTGGCCTGGGCACAAGCCTTGAAGTGCTGGTAAAAGCCCTCCGAGGAAGGTTTGTTATAGTAAGGCCCAACCAGCAAAACGGCGTCTACACCCGTTTCGCCAGCCGCGCGGGTCAACTCCACGGAAGCCGCCGTATTATTGCTGCCGGTCCCGGCCATCACAGGCACCGACCCAGCCGCCTCCTTGACAACCCTAAAAAGCTGGAGCTTCTCCTCCTTCGTGAGAGTGGGCGCCTCGCCGGTGGTGCCGGCGACCAGCAGGCCATCGGACCCTTCAGCAATCAGTCTTCGGGCAAGCTCGGCCGCCCGGCCATAGTCCACGGCCCCATCGGGGCGAAAAGGCGTTACCATGGCCGTAATGAGACTGCCAAGTGCTGGTTTTTTCACTGCTGAAACCTCCGTCCTTTGCTTCAGCGTCTGAGTTCGCTGCATCCGCCCACATTCCTTCTGGCAGCTTCTCCAAGAACACTCCTCCCAAGACACCCCTCCTGGGGAAGAGTTTTTGGAGACTGTTGGAAAAGTTGTTTTCCCGGCCACCAGACGCTATCGCAGGTAGAAGGTCGGCGCCTAGCGTCGTATCGTTTCTTTCCTCCAGTGATACTGAGACCAGCTTTTGCAAAAGCACTCTTGGATAGTTTTGCCTCCCCTGGGGCTTCGCCAACTTTTCCTTGTCGCTTTTAGCGCGCGGGCCCAGGGCGCCTTAACGGAGTAAGGGCCGCAGCCGGACAACGGAGCAGTTGGCCCCCCATTCTAAGCGGCCAAGCCATGCAGGAATCCGCCAGACTGAGACGAACACAGCAACAAAAAGCCGGAGGGAGTAGGTCATGAGGGTGCTGGCCGTCGGTGCCAATCCCGACGATATTGAGCTGCAATGCGCCGGCACGCTGCTTAAGTGCAAGCAGCGGGGAGACGAGATAATAATCTGCGTATCAACAAACGGCAGCATGGGCCACTACGAAATCCAGTCGCCCCATCTGGCCTGCATCCGCCGCCGCGAGGCACGCGAGTCAGCGAAGATTCTTGGAGCTGAAATAATCCTGCTGGACATGCCCGACGCCGGTCCATACCCAGAGAAACAGCAGCGAGACATCTATGTCGAGGTAATCCGCCGCGCCAACCCAGACCTCATACTTACACACTATCCCTACGACTACATGACCGACCATTACTACACTTCCCAGAATGTGCTCGATGCCAGTTTCTGGTGCAGCGTGCCGTTGTATCACACCGAAACTCCTGGCATTGACCACGTGCCAGCAGTGTATTTCTTTGAGCCGGTGGGCGGCCTGGGCGGGTTTCAGCCCACTGAATGGGTGGACATTACCGACGTTTGGGAGCAAAAAGTGCAGATGCTCTTGAGCCACCAGAGCCAGGCCCGGTGGCTGGCCGAGCATGACAACATTGACTACGTCGAGTTCATGGAGACCACGGCGCGCTTCCGGGGCCTGCAGTGCGGCGTAAAGTACGCCGAAGCCTTCATGCCGCTGCTGCGGTGGCCCAGGGTACGCCCGTACCGGCTGTTGCCGTGAAGGAAACTGCCGAGCACAGCAGAACCTTGCGAGCCAGGCAAGGCGGAAGTGAACCAATGGGGTGACGAGACACCTCGGCTCATGCCTTGTCCTGCTCGAAAGCCCGGCTCGCATGACGGGCAGCAAAACTCCGGCGTCCTGGACGGCGCGGTGGGCCATCCTCGGGGACGCCAGGCGGCCTGTCTCCCACCGGCCAGGGCTTACCAGTACCTATGCCGCCTCCTACAGCAGCGCGCCCCGCGGACCGTTCTGCGCACCTTCAATATCCCCGCCGACAATGCGTCCTGCCGGTCCTGACAGGACAGTCGGCTACGGCTGGAGTGACACCAACCCCATCAGCAGCGGCCTGGGAGAAAGTGCAGCCAGGGGGTATCATCAAGTCGAAGGAGGTGTCGTGCATTGGCAACAAACTCTGAACTGCAGGATTTGTTGAGCCTTGGCAGCAGCTTCCCTTTCCTTACAGTCTACTTAGACCTGGGCCCACAGTCGCGAGCTGCCCGAGCCTATGAGGTAGTCCTGCGGAAGCGTTTCGCTGCTTTGGGGCGGCTCGTGCGCGGCGCTCCCGAAGACGAAGACCTCTACTGGCAAGCGGTCAGGCAAGTCTGGCACTACGTGCATAACAGTCTGCCCGAGAACGGTCGCGGCGTAGCCCTTTTCGTCGCGCCACGCCTGGGACTGTTTCGCACTCGCACCGTCGGCGAGCGTTTCGAGACCCAGGTCGTGCTGGACGATGAGCCCTACCTGCAGCCCCTTGCCCACGTGCTCGAAGAACATGAACATCACCTGGTCATCGAAGCCAGGGCAGACCAGGCTGCCATTTATCTAATCCACCTGCGCGACGAGCGGGCTGTCTCCAAGCTCGCGGAACTGGAAAGCGACGTGCCCGGCAAGACAGCAAAAGGCGGTTTCGAGGGCTGGTCACAAAAGCGCTTTCAGCTCCACCG
>JANZZA010000469.1 GCA_026419655.1 Armatimonadota bacterium
GTCTAGAATCTGCCCCTCACAGTCACGGACGCGTCCCCGCGCCAGGGTTGCTGGTCCCTGACGGCGAGAGAATCATCTGGTCGGGGGTCATCAGCCCCGGCAGCGCAGGTGCTGGTGGCGTTGTCTCAAGCTGCGCGCGCACCGCCCTTTCCAGCCGCGGGTCATCTATGGCTATCTTTGCCTGCCTGCGACACTCCCGCAGCCACTCAACCCTCGCTGTGAGCATCCTCTCCTGCACCAGCCTCGCTCTTATCCGATCCGCGACCTTTTCCAGCGGCTCGACTCCCGCCGGTTGCTTGCTTTCCAGCTTGAGGATACACCAGCCGTCCGGACCCTGGAAGACCGGGCTTATCTCACCTGGCTTGAGGGAAAAGGCCATCTTGGAAATGGGCGCAGCGTAATCGCCCGCTTCAAACCAGCCCATGTCTCCTCCGTCGCTCGCGGTGGCAGGGTCCTCGGAAAGAGCCTTAGCCAAACCAGCAAAATCCCCACCAGCCTTGAGCGCCGTCATCACCGCCTCGGCACTCTCCCGCGATTGGAAAAGCATTATCCGCGCCCGCACCCGCGGCCCATGGCTGAACTGTTTTCTGTGCGCTGCATAATAACGGGCGATTTCCTCGTTACTCACTTCCACGCTCTGCCTCGCCAAAGCGTCCAGCAGCACCTGGGTCTCCGCCCGGCGATTTAGCTCGTCCATGCTAATGCTCAGTTCCTTGGTACGGTTCTCAAGAGCCTGCCGCGAGCCGAGGTAGGAGGATATCTCCGTAATCTTCGCGCGCACCTGTTCTGGCGACGCCGTGACGCCTAAACGAGCAGCCTCCTGGCGTATGAGCACCTCGTCAATCATGGCAATCAATTCGGCTGGGCCGCGGGAGTACACCATGGCGGCGGCCAAATCTCGCTCCGTAATGGCCCGCTGGCCAACCCTGGCCACGGTCCGGCTGCTACCCCAGCGGCCCCCACAGCCCCCGGTGACCATTATTAAGCACGCCAGGAGAACTACGCCTACACGCATCGCCCACCATCGGCACGTATAGCTTTGGCGATACCAAGCCCGCCCTCTGTGTCCGCCATCGGTCGTCCGCGCAGAGAAAGTCTCAGTCCAGCCAGGGTTTCTCATTCGGGTGGTCACGTCAACTCCAGAACTGCTTTCGGGGCAAGCTGCCTCCACAAGAAACGCTTGTTGTGACTGTTGCAAAAGGCATGTCAGCGGGCCCAAAGCGCCCTCGCAAGTAACAGCTCCGGCCCACGGCCCTGCTTTCCGCCCACGCCATGAGACCGGCGCGTGCCCGGTTCCACAACAATCACTTCTCTGAAAAGGTCTGTCGTCCGGCTTTTTTAGCGAGTTTTTCCGGCAGCCTGGACCAGGGACGCTGGCCACGACGGGCAGGTCGCCATTACCGGCCAGCCTCTCCGAAAAGGGCAGCAAAGAGCGAAAGATCCTCGTCTTCGCGTAGCGTGACCTGGAAATGTCCTTGCTCGACATAATTCAGCAGCTCATTAACGATGTCCAGGTGCCAGAAGTACCCGGCACCATCGTCGCGATATTCCAGCACGAGAGCGCCAGCGCGCTGGCTGACCCGGCCGCGGAGCCTGTGATCGGGCCAGCGGGCGGCCCGCAAGATTATCGGCCGGTCCCAGCGTCTGGCCGCAGCCTCGACCCGCGCCATTATCGGCCCCGGAAATTCTTTCTCCCTCGTCACACCAGGGCCTCCAGAAGCTCCGTGTCGTCGTCGCTGTACGGCGGCGCGCAGATGCACAGTAGCTCCACCGGCTCTTCTGGAGCCAGGATGCTGTGGTCCGTGCCGGCAGGGATGAACACCGTCTGCCCAGGGTCTACCTCCAGCACATCCACCCCGACCTGTACAAAGGCCTTGCCCCGAAGGAAATAATAGACCTCGTCGGACACTACATGCAGATGGCGCCAGGTGTGCCCACCAGCGTCCACCCGCGCCCAGGCTACGCTCATCCGGCGGCTCCCGTCCTCCGGCCGCACCAGCTCGACCACCGTGCTTCCGTCCAGGGCCGTGAATGGTTCTCTCGGCGCCGGTCCATATGCCATGGAGAGACCCTCGCTTTCTAGTTCGACTCCTGCAGGATACCAACCGCACCGGCCGATGCCAAGGGAAAGGTGGCTTACGGCGCTAACTGCTGGCCTCCTAGCTTGCCTCTGAACCTTAGCGGCGGCCACGGAAGTGCTAACGAAAACCCACTTCTGGGGGAAACCCTTTAAAAAAGGGTTCTCCCCCAGACCCCCCTTCCTAAACTTTTTCGTGCTGCCCCCACTGTCCATGCGCTGAGCCAGCATTGTCGCCTTCCCGCTCTGTCATCTCTCGAAATGCTCCCGGATTACGGTAAAGAAGGCTTTCCCGCTTGCGCGGGGAAACGTTTTATCCACAATGGTGCTATCGCGCCCCTCACGGAGGATAGACCGTAACAATGCCCGCTCCTACAATACCCGACAGACCAAGACCAGAACATCCTAGGCCCGACCTGCACCGGGGCATGGAAGAAGCCCGCGACTGGGTCTGCCTGAATGGCTGGTGGGATTTTGAGTTTGACCCAGACGACGCGGGCCTGCGCGAGCAATGGTTCCGCGCACAGCGCAAGTTCTCCCGCCGCATCCGCGTGCCTTTCCCATGGCAGAGCCATGCGGCCTGGGGCACCGAAGACAATGCCAGCAACGATGACTGGTTCTCGCCGGCCGCTCATTTAGACCCCTCCCAGGCCCGCGTAGACGACCGCTCCTACCGCGACGGCCCTCAGCACGAAATCGGCTGGTACAGGCGCACCATTACCGTCCCGCAAGCATGGCTCGCCGCGGGAAAAAGGGTCTTCCTCAACATAGGCGCTGCCGATTTTCATGTCACCGTGTGGGTCAACGGCCAGCAAGCAGGTGCGGACGAAAGCGGTTATCTGCCGTTGAGTTTTGACATCACCGACTACCTCAGTGGTGTTGAAAACGTCCTGGTCCTGCGCGTCCTGGACCCCATGGACCATAAGACCCAGCCCGTGGGCAAGCAATATGGGTGGTATACCCGCACCAGCGGCATATGGCAGACGGTTTGGCTTGAGCCGCGACCGGCGGTGCATGTATCGGCACTACGGGTCTATCCCGACGCCGCCGGCGGGCTGGTGCGCGTCCGGCTACGTCTGGCGGCCGCCGAGCCAGCCCGTCGTGCCCGCCTGAGACTGCAGGTCTCTCTTGCTGGCCAGCAACTGGCCTCCAGTGGTCTCACGCTGGGCGATTTGGCGCCGGGCGCCCACGAGGTTGAGGTGGCCGCCCATGTGCCCGTCATAAGACCCTGGTCGCCGGAAGACCCCGTCCTTTACGACCTGGCTGCCACGCTGCACTACAACCGTCCCGACGGCCCTGAGCAGCGCGACGAAGTGAACACCTATTTCGCCTTCCGACAGGTCACCATCGCGCCCCTTTACACCGGCGGCCCGCCATATCTCCACCTCAACGGCAAGCCGGTCTACCTCCGCGGCGCCCTGAACCAGTCCTTTAATCCCTGGGGCGTTTACACTTTCCCGACCGACGCCGACATCCGCCGCGACATCGAGCAGGCCCGCGAGGCCGGATTCAATTTCGTGCGCCTGCACATCAAGCTGGAAGACCCTCGCTGGTACTACTGGGCCGACCGCCTCGGCCTGCTGGTGATGCAGGACATACCCAACTTCGGCTACGACGGCTACTCAGACCTCGCCTGTGTCCGCTGGGAACGCACAATGCGCGGCGCCATTGAGCGCGATTTCAACCACCCCTGCATCATCGCCTGGTGCCTCTTCAACGAAACCTGGGGCCTGGGCGGCGAGGACTTCAAGCACCTCACTGACCGCCAGGAATGGGTCGCCCGAATGTACCACCTGGCAAAGCAGCTTGACCCCACGCGGCCTGTTGAAGACATGTCGCCGTGCCTGTACGACCACGTGGTAACCGACATCAATTCCTGGCATTTCTACATCAACGACTACCAGGCCGCCGCCGCCCACATCCGCGAAGTGGTCGAAAACACTTATCCTGGCAGCGGCTTCAACTACGTCCCTGGACGCCAGCAGCGAGGAGAGCCACTCCTCAACAGTGAGTATGGCGGCATCGCTGCCGGCGACGGCGACATGGACGTGAGCTGGTGCTTCCGGTTCCTGACAAACGAGCTGCGCCATTACGAGAAAATCTGTGGCTACGTCTACACCGAGCAGATGGATATCGAGTGGGAGCGCAATGGCTTTTACAACTACGACCGCACGCCCAAGCAGTTTGGCTATAACCCCGCGCTGCTTCAGCGGGAGCAATACGTAGGAATCTCGGGGCCGCCCGGCAGAGAAATTGCGGCGGGGGAGCCGGCGAGCATAAACTGGTGGCTGCGCGGCCCGGCACCGGCCTCGCCTGCCCGCGTGATTGTCAGGGCCCAACGGTATAGCCCCTTGGCAGAAATGGACGGTGAATGGCGCACGACCCTGCCCATTGACGACTGGGACCTGGCGCGCATGGGTGAGCACAGGCTAGAGCTGCCCGCCGACCTTACCGACCGCCCAGGCCTGCTATGGGTTTGGTTTGAGCTTCTCGACCAGGAAAGTCGGGTGCTGGCGGGTAATTTCGCTGTGTTTGAGGTGCTAGGCGAGCCGGCACTGCCAGATGGCGCGGAGCTAGTTGACCTCGCCACTGTGCGCGGCGGCCGGTGGATAGGCGGTCCCGGAGAAAAACGCGAATACGACGGACGCGTGGAGCTGCTTTCCGGCGTGAGTGCTGGTAGGTTTGATTTCTCCCTCACCCCGCCAGAGGGCCCCGCGTCTCTTACGATACTTGCGGAGCTTTCAAGCTGCCGACCCGGGACAGACGTCCCTCAGACCGATGCCCATGCCTGGCCAACGCAGGTAACTGTCTTGCTGGGAGGACTGAAGGTCGCTCAATTGAACATCGGCAATCAGTACGCAGATGCGCGGGGAGCGCTCTCGCACATGCACGGTTTCGCTGGCCTCTACGGCGAGCCGGTGCGCATCGAAGTGCCGCCCGAAGTGTTCACCCAGGCCTCCGCTAAGATGACTAAGTCCGGCAAGCTCACGCTCCGGTTCACCGTTGAGGGCGAAGACGCCGGCGGCTTGAGGATATACGGGCGGCGGGCGGGCCGCTATCCCTGCGGCCTGACGGTCATATGGCACAGGCAATCGCAGGACGCGCCAACCCAGGCTGGGGCGTAGCGCCCGGGTCGCTTCCACGAACTGGTCTGCGCAAGTCGGGCGGGCTGGATTCTGCCTGCTCGGCAGGTCATCCCCGGCACCAGTCTTGGAAAAGCATCACTCTTTTCGTCATGGCTGCCATGGCGGTGACCCTGGTATTGTTTACCGGCGGATGCGCGCGCCCACAATCCACCTGCGACATCTCCTCGCTGTGCATCACCCGCTACCGGTACCTAGCTGACCCTCGCGACCCACAGGTTCACGCGGTCGTCGAAGTTAAGAACACCGGCCCGCTTACGGTCGAGAGAGCGCTCCTCGTCGTGACGGGCATAGGAAGGAACGGCGAAAAACGTGGAGAAAGTCGGGTGCTGCTGGAGCGGCTGCAGCCCGGAGAGCGGCGTACCGTCACCACTCAGTTCACCAACCGCGGCCGCCTGGCAACCGTCGAGGTTGGCCTGGAACCCGCTCCGGAGGCGGAGAGGGCAAAATGAGCATGCTGAGGGCGGCAATCATTGGGGCCCGGGGCATCGGCAAGCACCATGGCAAGTGGCTGGCCTACGAGGGCTGTGAAGTAGTGGCTATCGTCGGCACCAGCGAGGAGACCAACGCAAAAACTGTCGCCAGCCTCAAGGACTTATTTGGCTTCTCTGGTCGGGCCTATACTTCTGTCGAGGAAATGCTGCGGCAAGAAAAGCCCGACCTTGTAAGCATTGCCTCACCCCCCGAGCTTCATTACGTCCATGCCCTCGCCGCGGCGGCTGCAAAAACGCATGTGATGTGCGAAAAGCCCCTGGTATGGCATGACGAGCTCAGCCCCCGCGAGCTTATGGGCCGTGCCTGGGAGGTAGTGGACCGCATCGAGGGCGTCGGCCTGGTTGGCGCCATCAACACGCAATACGTCGCTGCCCTGGAGCCATACTACGCTTTGGCAGCGCGGCTGGGCATCCAGCGGCAGGCCCCTCGGTCGCTTTTCATGCAAATGGACTCCCGCGGTGCTCACGGCCCGGTTGCCTACGAGGACATCTGGCGCGACCTGGGGCCGCACCCCGTCTCCGTAATGATGGCCTTTTGTGGCTACGGCAGGATTGACCACAAAAACCTGGACGTGTCCTGCTCCGAGAGCGAGTTTGACGCCCACTTCACCTACGTGCCCGAGACTGGCCCGCCATGCGAGTGCCACCTGCGTACCTGCAACGTCCCCGAGGGACCGCTGGTCCGCCGGCTGGGCATAAACGGCCATCTCATGGACTACGAGGGTCGCGCCGACGACAACGGCGTGTATCGGGCATGGTGTACCATGGAAGGCGAGGAGCTCTGGTGGGACGACTTCATGCAGGTTTCCTTTCGCCGCTTTGTGGCAGCCATCCGCGGCGAAGAGCGTCCCCTGGCCACGCTCCACGACGGCTGGGCCAATCTTGGATTCCAATTGGAAATCCTTTACGCCGCCAAGCGCGTATAAGGCCAGTCTCACGGAAACAGCGCACACTC
>JANZZA010000493.1 GCA_026419655.1 Armatimonadota bacterium
CAGTTGCCGGCACAACGGCGGCCAGAACATCGCCTTCGCCGATGGGCACGTTAAGTGGCAGAGCGGCAGCGAGATAATGAGGGTCGCCATTCAAAGCGGCTGGCCTGCGTGTTGCCTGCCCTTCTGGGGCGGGTCGGGAACGCGTTGTCCATCCGGGTAGCGGCGCAGACCGTGTGCTCGGTCTGCCACGTCACGCCCGTAAAGTTGCGCACTAGCAGGGCGGCCCCGCGGCATTCTTTAACCGCTCGGAGAAGGCCGTCCGGCCCCGTCGAAAAGAGCTGGGACGGTCTACCCAACCGTCGAGGGCGAAGAGGCGCTCGTTGTCCGTCTTGGTGCCACAGGTATTAGTGCTTCGGCGCCACAACTGCTTGAGGCCTAACTGAAGTTAGCTGTGCAGCGGGCCGCCAGCGCTCCAGCGCCGGCGGCCCTTTCTCCTGATGAACACTGGCCCGTCCTGGTTTTCGTGGGAGCCGGTCTTCATTCCTTGGCGCCGTATCACTTCGTAATGACATCGGCATCAGGTGACCGAAATCGCCGCGCCCGCCGGGTCAATCGGGATCTCAGCGTCACCCGACGACTTTGCTGACCCAGCGCCCTGCTTATGCTGCCAGGGCCTTATGGCTCACTCCCCCACAATAAGCCACACGTCGCCGTAGCTATCGTTTCCGCCGTGGGAACGGACCTTGGCCACAAGCTCATACTTCACGCCTGGTCTGATTTCCGGCAGCCGTAGCAAGTACACGTTGTCGCGGTGGTCCCAACCCGTCCAGCCGCTGTGAACATCGGCGGCAATCTCCACGCCGTCAGCAAGAAGGGCCACTCGGTCTATCATCAGCCCGTGGGCGCCGCGGGTATAGCTAAGCTCAACACTCACTTCTTGCACCGGCGGAAGCTGTCCCGTAACATCAAAGCGCAACTCGGTGCCTTCCTCGCTTACCACGGTCGGGTCCCAGCCGCCGATGCGCACCATCCGGCCGACCACAAGTCCGTATGTCCTCCCGGGCGGAAGGTCTTCCCTTTCCCCGCGCCGAAGCTGGCCTGCCAGCTCCCGCAGCTCCCCTGCCAGCCCGAGAGTGTCACGTTTTTGCCCCTCAAGCGCCCTGACGTCGCCTTCCCACGCCCCTAACTGCGCCACCGCTGCCCCTGCCAGCTCCAGACAACGGTCAAGCTCCGGCACAATGCCTTCGATGGCCTGGGCTGCCTGCTCTACACAATCCGCTGCGGCTGACCTGTCGCGGGCAACTTTCTGGCCAGCCTCGCGGTAGGCCGCCGTTGCCGCATCCATGGCGACAAGCTTCATCGCAGCAAGCCGGTACAATCTGTACGCAAGCTCCGTAAACTGAAGCAAATCGGCATTCCGCTGCGCCGCTGCGCGGAGCCTGTCCAGTCGCCCCAGGGCCGCATCTACGGCTTCAAGCATTGCCGGTGCCGCTTCCTTAAACTCCGGCCGGCGCAAGGCTTCTCTGGGCCGTATCGTCCGGGGCCCTTCCCAGACCAGTCGGCGCATGGCCCAACCGTCCCGCAGAAGGGCCGCCGGGCCCTTCTCGGGCCACGGAAATATCAGTGTCTCCCGCACCATTTGTCCGACCTCGGCCCCTTCAAGCCCCAGCCACTGCTGCCCGTAGCGGCGCTCAAAATCCTCCACAGGTGTGCGGCCAAGAGACCAGGCGCACTCAGTAGCGTAAACCATTCCCGGCAGGCTATTGGCGACCACTCCGCCATACATCCACTCCCACGTCGTCGTCATGGCTCCGCCGATGCTTCGCTGTGCGCCCGCCCGCAAGAATCCTCGTATGCCCCGGTAAGTCGTCGCATAGTCCGGCCAGACAATCGAGAAGCAGACCACCGCCGGCGATGCCCACACGTCCTTGAAGCCCAGCTTCTGGTATTGCTCGATTTCGGGGTAAGCCGCCGGGCCGTGGTAAATCCACTCGGTTGGTATGCAGTCGCGCTGGAGTAAGTCCGCCGCCTTAACGGTGAGATAAGAAAGCTCTGGAGTCGGGCCGCCATGGGAAGGCCAGAAAAGCATAGTCCTGCCGCGCTTGCGCACAAGTTCATTTAGCTTGTTCATATGCTCGGCGTATAGGCCCGTATAGCCTTCCCGCTCGACCTTCGCCCGACACTCCGGACACTTGCCGAAACTAAACTCAAACTCATCAGCTCCCACGTGAATGTACTTGCAGTCCGGAAACTGCTCACATAATTCTCCAAAGACGGTGTCAAGAAACTCCCACGTGGCGGGATTGGAGGTGCAGAAAACCCATGGGTCGCCGGCCTCACGGAGATGTTTTAACTCCTCGTGGCCCAATACGGCCGCCGCATGTCCCAGCGCCTCAAACTGCGGAATAAGCTGCAGGTGATAGGCCCGTGCATAGGCCGACAGCTCG
>JANZZA010000576.1 GCA_026419655.1 Armatimonadota bacterium
ACGGGACTGTTGCAAAAGCCATTGCTGGCTTGTGCAGAGTGAACAAAGTGTGCAACGCCGCGTGCTCGACCTTTCACCGGGGATCGCGTCTAGGAAGAGTTAAAGCGGCCTTTGCAATGGTCCCCCCAGGAATTTTTCTGCAGCAATATTCATTTCCAAACTGTTCCCGGGCTTCAAGAGGAAGCTCTAGGGTACGTGTTGCATAAACTTCTGCATGACCATAATTGTTGCATCACCATCGTTTCAGGAGTCAGCCGCGCCCATGCAGTATCACCTGCGGGCGGAAGCCCCTGCCGCAGAAGGGCTGGCGGCAGTTCTCTCCGGCCTTGTTTTTCTGTTGACACCGGAGGTTCCTGCCGCACACGGACTGCTTGCCACATTGTCTGACCTCTTGTCTGTGGACGCAGCAAGTCCCTGCGGCACACGGACTGGCAGGTATGTCGGGGATAGCTCTGCAACAGTCACCTCGGGCAAACCTTCAGGCACATGGCAGCCGTGCACGGGCTCAGGCAAGGCACACCACTATTTCGCTCTCGCCGGCCGGGCAGGGAATGAACAGCCACCGCAGGCCAAAATGTTCCTGCATCGCCGGCGACACCGTTTTGCCCTGGACACGGACCTGGACCACTTTTCGCGCCACGGGCACCTTTACGACCATTCCGTCGTGGTAGGCGCACTGCGCGAGCAGTCGTAGACTGTTTTCTCCTGTGCCAAGCGTATGGACGTTTGACCGCGCCCTGGCATCCCACCAGGCCCACAGAGCGTCACAGCCCATGAACACGGCCCTGTGCTGGCCCTCGCGCAAGTACCGCACCAGTTCATCTATTGCCCTTCGGCAGCTTTCCTGGTGGGCGATGTAGACTGGGTGATAGAAAAAGTTGGCGGTCATGTGGAAATGAGCGGCCAGGTCGAGGGCACGGTGAAGGGTCTCGAAGTCCGTCGCGTCGCCCAGATACCCAACTTCGTAGGCCATCCCCGGGACAGCAAGGAAGTTTATGCGCTGATTCCCGCCGCCGGGGTCGTCGTAATAATAGTGCGGAAAGGCGGACCCGAAAGCCAGGCCAATGCGATTGACGGGGTTGAGGGGCGGACTGCTCAAACCCAGCCGCGAGTTGTCGCCCTTTATACCACGGGTCGCCATCCACCTGGCCGGCTCGGCCCAGCCCGTCCAGCGGCACCAGTGGTTGACGGTGACTATCGGCAGGTGGCCAAAGTTTTCATAGAAGAGCCGGACTTGTCGCTCGACGTGCTGCTCACCAAAACCGATTGGGTGGCAAAAGTTGTCAATGAAATTGAAATGCAGGGACGCCTCGTGGCCGTTGGCGACGATGTGGTCATGCTCGGCGACGGTGAGGGCAAAATGCCCGTCGGCATCCGGCATGATGTTTATGTGGTAGGGTAAGCCACGGCTGCGCATAAAGTCCGACGCGGCCACCTGCGAACCGTCGCTGAGGCCCTCGTCGTCGCCGCCGAAAAAGATGACCAGGTCGGCCACTTCGCCAGCCAGCGGCGGAAGCTGGTGTATCATTGGCAGTCCAGTGCCGTGGATAAGGTTCTGGAGAAGAAATAAAAGCATGTCGGCATACGGCACGTCCTGCCGCAGATGGCCGGTGGCTATGGCATCCGAGAGGCGCAAGTAGCCGTCGAGGTCGTAGTCCCCATCTACAGGGCGCCCCTTGTGAAGAACCCACATGGTCTGCGCCAGGTCGAAAGCGAAGTAGCACGCTAGCCCGCGCCCGACGCGCTGCACGGTGACGGCGGGAAAGGAAGTTTCGGCACCTCTGGAGTTCACGAGCAAGGCCAGGACCCGTGACCGCTCCGGGACAACTCTCCTCAGCGGACCGAAAACTGGTATGGTGTGGTCGGAGAGGCCGAAAGGCAATATGGCTCTTGTCAGAGGACAGTCGCTCAACCGCACCAAAGCGGTCATGGCAAAGCTGCCGTCAGGCTCCGGGGTGACGGAGTGGAAGGCATTGCCAAAGGTCTCGTCCAACCGGTCTGTAGCAAAACCGATAAGTGTGCCGCCGCTGTTTATCCACGTGTGAAGTTTGCAGGAGATGTCAACAAAGCTGCCGGCTCGCGCGTCGCCCACGAAAATAACGCGCGCTGTGCCCAAGGCGTCGGCGAGAAGCTCCCCGTCGCGCACGTTGACTGCGGTGGCAGGAAGGCCAAGCTGGCGCAAGATTTCCTCGACGTAGGCAAACCAGTAGTTCTCCTCGCGAGCGTTGGCCGTCTCCTGGGCTTCCGGGTCGTAAAGATACACTGCTTTAACCATTGGCTGCTCGCTCCGTCAAAAGGCTGTCAACCCCTCGCCTCCCCTGCTTCCTTGCCCGCTTGCCCCCGTGGTCCCTACCTCCCTTACATCCCCTTGCACCAAAGCCTCCGCTTTTCTTGCCTACTCAGCGCTTGCTCCTTTTGTACCCTTGCCCTTGCCCCTAAAGCCATTACATCCCTCACCTCTCCCTGCCTCGACGGGTATTGCCTGCGTTGTCTGCGAAGCTTTTGTACCCAAGCTCTTGCCCGCCCCGCTCGCTTCTGTTTACGTTGCCCTTATCTACCTCACCTACGCCTTCCCCCAAAGCCCTTACCTCACTCGCCTCCCCATGCCCCCGTGTTTCCAGAGCTGCCTACTTCTTCGCTGCATTCTGATTTCTTGCCACCAGCAGGGGCACCTGTCGCTCCCGGCGCGGTACTTTAGCACCCCTGCAAGCTTGGCTGCACATGGCCAGGTCCGCGACTGCTCCCCACACCCTCGCCAGTCAGGGGGGCACCAAACTGGCTCTCTTCTCCAATCGGCACGGGTAACCATTGACTTGACTGCGCAAGGATGAAAAGAGAGCCGCCGCAAGACAGACCGCCGCCCAGTCTAGGGCAACCACGGCTGTACCCCCTGGGGCAGGAACTGCGTCCATCGCACGCCGTCTGGCGCAAGCGTGACTGTTACTGCCCCAGCCTGCCAGGTGGCCAAGACGGTCGCGCCAAGGCGGCTGAGGTCAACGGCAAAGTCTTCGTCCGGCTGCCCGCCGCTGTACCACGGGCCGCAAGGAATCACTGCCACAGTCGGCAAGACCGCCTCGCAGAAAGGTCTCCACCAGGCACTGCGGCGGCCATGATGCGGCACCTGCATGGCCGCCGCGTGCAGTTCGGACGGCCCCAGTCGCGCCAGGAGCTCTTGTTGTCCTGGTCGCTCTACGTCGCTGGCCAAGAGTACCCGGTGCCCACAGGCTTCTACGGCAGCCACCAGACAGTTATCGTTTTCGGGCGCGTGGCTTTCCACTGGTTTCGTTTGGGGATGCAAGAACCTCACTGTAACTGCTCCCAGCCGTAGCTGTGCGCCGCGCCGTGCTACCCATATTGGCACATCTGCTTTCCCGGCGGTCACAAGCAGCTTCTGGTAAAGTCTGGCAGGCTCGACGCCTTCAAGCGGCGGCACCACTACCAGTGCTCGCACGAAATTCGTGCGCACAAGCTCCAGGGCGGCATTGCAGTGGTCGGCGTCGGGATGAGATACAATAAGTGTGTCCAGATAGCGGCACCCCCTGGCCCGAAGATAAGGCATCAGCACATTCCGCGCCGTCCGCAGGCCAGAAAGCTCAGCGTCCACCGATCCGGCATCGTAGACCGCAAAATGTCCGCCAGGGGCCTCAATGACCGTGCATAATCCCTCGCCAACGTCCAGCCATGTCACGGTTGGATACCTTGCAGGTGTGGGCGTCGCTGCCAGCAGTAAAAGCGAGAGAAAAGCCGCTGTCGCGCCCAAACCCGAAAGAATCCTCTGCCAGCGGTCGCCGGAGCGAAACAGCATGTAAAAGGCCATTAGCGCCACATACCAGGCAGTGATCATGGGCCACGACATGTGCAGACCGTCGAGATAAGCAAGCGGCAAGCGCCCACAAACATCGTTAACAGCAACACATGCTGATAACAGGCCCCGACAGGGCCATAACAGCGGCGTGGCAACCAGGGGATGAAATAAAGCCAGCCCAACGCCAGCCAGTCCCAAAAGAAGGACAAGCTCAGCGGCTGGCACCACAAAAAGGTTGGCCACGCCGCCCGTGAGCGCTACGCCGCCAAAGTGAGCAATGAGAATCGGCGCAGTCATGGTCCAGGCTCCAACAGTGGCCGCGCCCGCCCACGACACTGCTCGCAAAATCCAAAGCCCAATCAGTCTTGCTCGCATAGACCGGCTTGGCCCTCGCGGCAGGTTGGACCCGTGGCCCAACTGCAGCCGCTGGAAGGGAACGATGTGCTCCAACAGACGTACCGCGCCCACTGCTCCGATAGCCGCCGCGAAAGTTAGCTGAAAGCCTGGCGAGAAAAGGTCAGCGGGCGTAGTCAGTACAAGAGCCGCCGCGACGAAGGCCATGGCCGTGGGCAAGTCTTGCGGCCGGCCGCCGTAAAGCCCGGCAATCATGACGGCCGCCGTCGCTGCCGCACGCAGGATAGATGGCTCACGCCCGCATAAGACTGCGTACCCGGCTGTCACTGCAAGGACCAGCATTACCTGCCAGAGGTGCGAATACCGCCGCCAGAAGCCTGTCAGGTATAGCAGAATCACCACCAGCACCGTGACCTGGGAACCAGAGACTACCAGAACATGAATGGTGCCCGTGCGGCGATAAAGCTCTACCAAGTCCTGCGGGAGGTCGTCGAGAGAGGCTCCGTATACTATGGCGCCAAGCTGTACCGCGTAGCGCTCACTGTCGCGGCCCGGCATTGCCACTTCGAGGCGGCGCGTGAGGACCTGCCGCGCGCGAGCAGCCCAGTCGGTCCAGGTCAGTCGCGGCGGCTCCTCGATGACTTCCACGGCTTGCGGCGCCAAATGACACCAGACGCCGCGCCGCGACCAGTAGAGCCCCTGGCACCGCTCGAAGGGATTTGTAGGCCGTCGCCAGGGCCGCAGCATTCCACCGAAAAGCTTTACGCGCTGGCCCACCTTTAGCTGCGCCTGGCGAGCCGTGAAGTAAATTAACCCCGATGCGGGCCGCAGCACCCCTGGAGAAAGCTCAAGGGCCTCTGCTCGACCAACAGCCCGCACGCCCCGGGGCCTCTCCCACGCAAGGGCGACGCGCACCACGACTGACTCTGGGCGGGCAGGCGCATGCAAACTAATGTCGTCGCTGCGGCGGACGAGGCGAGCACTGTACGAGAAAGCTCCTGCAGCCACAGCGGTTGA
>JANZZA010000581.1 GCA_026419655.1 Armatimonadota bacterium
CATGCAGACTCACGGAGTTTCCTTCCCCGGCAGCAATGTGGTGCTTCTTCTACTGTCGGCTGCTTTGTACGGATATTGTGGAAAGCCCTTCCTTGTGGGGGCGCTGGGGGAGGTGCGGGCGCGCCAGCCGGGCATGATGACCCTCGTGGGCATGGCCATATCCGTGGCCTTTTTCTACAGTGCTCCCTGGTCCTTAGGGGCAAAGGTGGAGCCTTTCTTCGCCGAACTGGCTGCTCTTATTGACGTGATGCTACTTGGCCAGTGGCTGGAGAATCGGTCGCTGCTCGGTGCGTCGAGGGCCGTGGATAGCCTCATACATCTCCTCCCCGACGTAGCCCACCGTAAGCTACCAGACGGTTCTGTTGAGGACGTCCATGCGGCCGAGCTCGTCGTTGGCGACCGGATCGTTATCAAGCCGGGGGAGCGCGTTCCAGCCGACAGCGTGGTAGTGGATGGCTTATCTGCCGTGAATGAGTCCATGCTCACGGGCGAGAGTCTGCCCGTCACCAAGACAGCAGGCGACCGCTTACTGGCTGGTAGCATCAACGCCGAGGGGGCTCTGACGGCACAAGTTCTCCATACCGGCGCGCACAGCTACATTTCCAAAGTGCGCCGGCTTGTCGAAGAAGCCCAGGAAAGCCGCTCGCGCACCCAAGACCTGGCCGACCGTGCGGCCTTTTGGCTGACGATAGTCGCCTTAGCGGTGGCTCCTGTGACCTTCTTGGCATGGCTTGCAACTGGGGCCGCGCTGAGCTTTGCCGTGGCCCGTGGCGTGGCCGTCTTAGTGAGCGCCTGTCCCTGTGCCCTCGGGCTTGCCATACCCATGGTCGTTGTATTCTCAACCACTATAGCTGCGTCGCACGGCCTTCTTGTGCGCGACCGCCAGGCCTTCGAACACGCCCAGAGGCTGGACATGGTCATTTTCGACAAGACGGGGACGCTTACCGAGGGACGGTTCGAAGTAGCAGACATAGCAGTCCTGGCCGAGGATGTCAGCGCAGAAGAAGCTCTGGCTCTGGTGGCAGCCCTTGAAGCTGTCTCTACACATCCGCTGGCCTTGGCGCTTGTCGAGGAAGCTCAGCGGCGGGCGCTATCTGTGCCGCCGGTGACTGACTTCAGGTCCTTGCCGGGCCAGGGCGTAGAGGGCCGGGTTAACGGGCGGCGGCTACGCGCCCTCAGTACTGCCGCGGCGCAGCACTTTGGTGTGCACATCCCGTCAGAGGCCCTAGCCGGGCTTTCGGGCCCGGGGCGCACCGTAGTCGTGCTGGCAGAAGCCAGCCGGGCGATAGGTGCTTTTGCCCTGGCCGACGTGGTGCGTCCTGGATCCCCGGAGGCGGTCGCCGAGCTGAAAGGTCTTGGTCTGAAGGTCAGTATGCTGACGGGCGACAGCGAGGAAGTGGCGCGCTGGGTGGCAGAGGAACTGAACCTGGATAGCTACATTGCCGGCGTCCTGCCTGAAGAAAAGGCCGCCCGCATCGCCCAGCTCCAGGCTGCTGGTATGCGCGTGGCAGTGGTTGGGGACGGGGTAAATGATGCTCCAGCTCTGGCCCAGGCCGATGTGGGCATAGCTATTGGCGCCGGCACCGACGTCGCCATCGAGACCGCCGACATTGTCCTCGTCCGCAGCGACCCGAGGGCCGTAGCTGACTTGTTCTGCCTTGCCAAGGCCACTTACGGCAAAATGGTTGAGAACCTGGTCTGGGCAGCCGGATATAACCTCTTTGCTATCCCGGCGGCCGCCGGATTGTTTGCCTCTCTGGGCTTCGTCCTCAGCCCGGCTGCTGGCGCATTCCTGATGGCGCTCAGCGACATCATCGTAGTCGCCAACGCCAAGCTACTGCGCATGCCCCCGCGTTGTGTGTCGCGCAAATCGGGCACCTGACCGGCAGGGTGCATGCCCGTGCTGTTGGGACCTGCTCTGGATAGGCTGTGAGCGCGGGATTCATCGAGTAGTTTAGCCCCTGGCGGAGGAGTCGCGGTAGCCGACTCCTGGTCTCGCCGCATGAGGGCCGTGACGGGTCGGTTCTTGCCCCAGCGGATGCTGTTGTCAAAGTCGCCTTCTCAGCCCGCGGGACAGGATCGCAGGTAAGAGATCGGGTGCACGCCGTTATACACTTTCTCCGCTCGGGATAAGCCTGCACCAGTTTTTGCAGCGGTCCCCGAAGTGATTCGTGGAAAAACTGGTGATGGGCTAGCCGATGCGTGGAAACAGTACGGAGCTGCGCGCCTGAGTGTCCATTTACGTTCTTACCTTCATCTCCTGGTTTACCTGAGGCAACTCGTCTAACAGTGGCCTAGGGGCAGGCACCGGGTAGAAAAAGGCGGGCGCGAGACATCTGTTTGGTGCAACTGGGGTGCTCGGGCCGTAGGTCTCTGAGATGCAGGGCAGACCTGGCGGCCCCCGCAGGCGCCAGGACGGAAACGGCAGAACAAAAATAAGCAAGGCGCCCCACGGGATAAGCCCTGTCAAAGTGTTTCCTACAGGTGACTGTTGCGCAACCTCCCTGTGCACGTGCCAGCTTCCCCGGCGGGTACAACCGCGGGCAGCGAGGGCGCGACTTTTTGCATCTGGCAGTCCCCAAATGGGCTTTTTGCAAGAGTCTCAATATAAAGCATCTTGCCCGGAAAAAAGCTGTGGGATGCTTTCAGGCTGACTCCCGGCTGGCTCAACACATAATCCTAAAACTGGCAAACAGCTTCTACCAGCTCAGGGCAGTTGCAGGGCACCTGCAGTTGTGGTACTGCTTGGCTGCAAATAGCGCTCATATGATAGGACGGTGGCGAGGCTGTGGTCTCCAGCGGCGCGCTGAGTTGCAGTTTGGCATTTCTGCTGATGGCGGCGGCTCAGCCGGGAGGTCAGCTAGCCTCTGGCTCTGGCCCCGCGGTCCCAGCAGCAGCGGTCACCACCCGGCCCTATTTTCCCCTCCAAGCCGGCGACCGGCGCATGTACCTGTATGCCAACGGGGACGTTGCCGACGAGCGCACGGCGGGGCCTATCACCCTCGACGGCCACCGAGTTTGGAGTTTCACCGCGGTGGGCCATGGCTCTGACCGAGTCGTATACTGCGAGGACGCCGGCGGGGCCACTCGCATGCACGGGATCGACACGGACAACATGACCATACGCTTCTCGCCGGATGCGACTGTGCTTGGCAACACTGCCGACCTGGGCACCACATGGCATTCCGAGGGCCGGTGTATTGTGGACCGGATTTGGGCGGTGCCTTATTCGTTAGACGTGACCGTCCAGGGCGTCGGCGTCAGTTGTTCCACTAAGGCTGGCGAGTTTGCGGACTGCCTCGAGATAAAAATCCTCGGCCGGATAGGCTCCGAGCCAGACCCAGACCGCATCGAAGAGACGTGGTGGCTTGCGCGAGGCGTCGGGCTGGTCAAGGCGACCGACGAGGTCTACCCCAACGAGAGCCGGGAGTTGGTTTATGCCCGCATCGGCGACCGCGAGTACGGGGTGAGGCCCCCAGCGGTTGGGGATTTCAACGCAGACGGTAAGGTGGACGTCGAGGATGCGCGGCTGCTGTTGGAGGCTTACCTCTCGGGCCGGTACGGCGTTGAGTTTGATATTTACCCCTACGACTTCACGCCGCCTGATATTATCCCCCGACCCGACGGCTTGATTGACCAGATGGACCTTGCGACCTTTGCAGATCTCTGGCGGGCCTATCATCCTCCCGCGGCGCCTTGATCGCCGGGTTCCTTTTGAGCGCTTTTCTCACGGGCTGGCCGGAAACTATTCAGTTCTGTATGGATTATGCTGTTCTATTGCGCTGCGAGCCGTAGTAGCCAGCCGCTGCATGGGCAAGAGTCAAACTCTGGGTATTGGGGGTAGGTCTCATGGCCTTGGCGGCTGCGTTGGGGACGGTTTGCCTGGCGACCCTGACCAAAGGGCCTCAAGTCTTTTCAAAGGGTTTCCCCAGGAGAGACTTTGCTGCCGGCCTTTGCCGACGACGAGGGATGCCTCAATGCGGATAGGGAGTCTTCTCGCGCTGGCTAGTATGAGTCTTTTCCTGGGAGCTAATAC
>JANZZA010000615.1 GCA_026419655.1 Armatimonadota bacterium
AGATAGGTGCGCGGTTCGAGGCCGTCATCGGTCAGGGTGACAACGCTGGCGCGAGCCTACTGGCCGAGAAGGTCGCACACCAAGGACTGTTCTTCCTGGTACTGCAAAGCGTTGAAACCCAAAAAGGCCATGAAGCTAATAAGCTCGGCAGCGGCCACAGGCTCGAAGAATACTGTCATGGGCTGGGGATCGAGGGCGACGGGATTCCGGCCGAGCTGGGCCTTTTCGGCCGCCGTCTTAGCAACTTCCACGGGGCGCGTGTCGGCCAGAGCTGGTCCTTCGGCGGCCGCGTAGCCGGCGGAATCGTCAGATTGCATCACGACGTGAAGGTGAGCGCGGCTACGTGCGCGGACCGCCCGCACGCCGAGAGAATTTACGACAGCCACCGATGAGGCCTGGGTAGACAGGGCGCCGGCGGCTTTTAGCCCCCGGCTGGCAGCAACATCGAGCACCTGCCTGACCATCTCCGCGCGCCGGCCGGCCGACGTGTCCAGGCAGTCTGGTGAAAGAGGGAGTGGGGCTTCCGGTACTGGCTCAGGCCCAGGCAGAGAAACAAAGTCGGGCAGTTCTCCAGCCAGCCGGGCCATCTCAGCCGCTTGCCGGGCGATCTCGCGGGCCTGGGCAGGCTCGGCGACAACCGCAGAGGCGACGCCGATGCGCTTGCCCACTATAGCCCTTACCGTAAGCTCCCGGCCATGGTCAGCCATGCTCTGGTGGATGACGTTGTTGGCAAAGCGAGTGACAACCTCGATGGCTTCAGCGCAGACAGCCTCAGCCTGGTCGGCAGGACATGCCTCGACGGCGGCTGTGGCAATGTCCAGTAGCTTTTCCTGCTCTAGGGCATTCGTCATTCGCTTTTCCCTCTGGTGACTGTTACAAAACCCTCTTTTCACAGGTGACCCACGCCAACCCGGCATAAGTTGCCGGCATAAATCTGTGCCGTTCACGGACTGCAAGCCGCGCCAGGGCGAGTTTTGCAACGGGCTCCTCTGGGACAGGCGCAGGGCTTGGTGGTAGCAGATCACCCTCCCACGCCAACAGCGACCTGGCGAAATCTCGCCGGCGCGACGCCGTGGCCCACCTGCATTATCTGGATTGGCTCTCCCTTGCCGCAGTTGGGCACGCCCCAGACCTTCCACTCCTCCGCCCCGCAAATGGCATCGCAGGATGCCCAAAACTCTGGCGTGATGCCCTGGTAGATTGGATTACCCACAAGGCCCGCCAGGACGCCCTTTTTTATACGATAAGCCATCTCGCAGGCGAACTGGAAATTTAGCCGGCGGTCGTCAATGCTCCAGGATTTGTTTGCCACGAGCAGCAGGCCCTCGTCCGTATCGCGGATGAGGTCGTCAAGGGAGCCGGCGTCGCCAGGCAGGAGGTTTACGTTGGTCATCCGCACCAGGGGGAGACGATTCCACCCGTCCGCGCGCATGGCGGGTACCGGGTCGAGGCCGAGACGGTGGGCGGTTTCGCGGGAGTTTAAGTAGCCGACAAATATGCCGGCGCGGACAATATCGCCTGCGCGCGCCGGGACGCCCTCATCGTCATAGGCGAAACTTCCGGCGGCCCCCGGAATTGTCGGGTCGGCGACGATGTTGATGATGTCGGAGCCGTAGCGGAAGGAGCCGAGCTTGTCGGGCGTGAGGAAGCTGGTGCCGGCAAAGCTGGCCTCAGTGCCCAGGACGCGGTCCAGCTCAACAGGGTGGCCGCAGCTT
>JANZZA010000622.1 GCA_026419655.1 Armatimonadota bacterium
AGCTCTTCTGGTGCCGTCCGGGCAAACCAGATGCGGCCGCCACCAGGATAAGCCTCGGTCTCGTAAAGCACGCTACCAACGCCGCCATCACGCAGCGCAACCGAGGAGACGTAGCTGCGGTCGTGGAACCCCACCGTGGCGTCAAAGATGTCTATGGAATTCTCCACGTCCCAGGTGCGCCCGCCGTCCTCGGAAATCACCAGCCGCTCGTTGCGCCGCTCCCGAAAGGCCAGGGCGCAGGCGATTCGCCCGTCAGCCAGGCGGAGCAGGTCGCACGGAGCAAACTGGGACGGCAAATCCGTAGGCTCTCGGCCCGTCCAGGTACGGCCACCATCCGAAGACCAGGCCTGCCAGAGGAAAGGCTGGCATTCGTCGCGAAGCAGCGCCAACATGCGGCCCGGCTCGACCTCGAAAAGGGTCATCTCATCTGCCGGCGGCAGGTCTTCCTCATAGCCGCAGACCGTGCGCTGCTCCTGGCGGCCTGTCTCCATGTCCACAAATACCGCATAACCGCCCAGGAGGCCGGCGGTGTAGCGGTATACCGGAAAGACTACTTCGCCGGTGGACAGTTGAATGGGCCGGCTCCGACACGTCAGATTGTCGAAATCGCCGAGAGTTTGGGCCTCGCTCCACGTATTGCCGCCATCGCAACTAGAAATGTACGCCGCCCGAAAATGCCAGTGACGCTTATACTGGTCGAAACAAACCACGACGGTGCCGTCGTCGAGTACCGCGACTGCTGGATTGCGGTCGTCAATGTCCGGGTCGTCAAAAATACACCGTGGGCGGCTCCAGGTTTCACCGTCGTCGTCACTTGTGACCATCATTATGGCGCCGTCTCGCGCAGACATATGGGACGCGTGCGTGTATCCTTGTCTGTAGACGACGTACAGCCGGCCAGTCTTGGGGCAGGCTGCAATGACCGGAAAGGCCACGTGCATGTGCGGAGAATCTACCGCCGGCCAGAACTCCCGGTTTATGCGCGGCCGACCGAGAAGAGAAATCCGCCACGCGCTTTCCGGGTCGCCTCGCCACGGCGGCGGCAAGGCGCCCGGGGTTGCCTTTGCAAAGTCTTCCACCAACTGAAGCTCGGATGCGCCCATTGGTCTCGCCCCTCCGTTGTCACCGTGGCTCGGGCACACGTCTCATCTATCTACGGTCCAAAACACGGGCGGGTCTTCGCGGCCCTGTCTGGGCTAATGCGCCTTTTTCAGAGCAACCTCCCAAGCCCCTTCGGGAGGATTTCCCCAGGCCTATTGGCAAATTTGCTCGCGACTCCCGCCACACAATCCAGGGGGCTGTGTTGGCGCAGCCAACTATACCCTCCCGTTGCGCCGCGCGGCTCACTTCACGACCGGCAAGCTGGCAGCCGCCACCGCCTGGCCCAGCCGCCGCGTCCATTCATCAGGCAGGTGCAACGACAGGCGGTGGTGCAAGTCAGGGAACTCGTCCGCGAGCACCTCCCGAGCCTTCCCCAGTATAACGGTGCCGCCCTTACCGGACATGACGCGTCCCAGCAACAGCACATGACGCGCGGGGTAAAAGTTGGCAAAGAAAGCGATCGAGTAACCCAGGTAGCACCCGACGGACTCCATTACGGCAATAGCGCGCGGGTCACCGTCTTCCACCAGTTCCTGGACCATCTTCAAGTGGTCTGCTGGCGCCATCGCCGTCTCGGAAGAAAGCCCGGCTACCTTGGCCAGCCGTACGACCGCATCCTGAGAAAGATACTCCCCGCCCGTGCCGGCATCTCCCGACCAGCGCTCCGCGGGCGCATCGCGCCGCCAGTCTATTGGCACGGACCCAAGCTCATTTAGCCAGCCGGTAATATTGCCGGCCTCGTCTACATAGCCGGCAGCCAAACTGGTGCCCATGGCGAGGCCAAGAATAGCTTTGACTCCGAGACTCATCGAGCCAGCCAGGGCAGCCACGTCGCCGTCATTTGCCACGGCCAGCGGCACATCCCAGTGGGCAGCAAGCTCGATGAATATGTCCGCCACCTTCGCCTCAAAAACGTCCCTGGGCACCCCGCGGAAAAGAGACGCCAGGCGGACGCGGTTGTCGTGATAGACGCCAGCGGCTGATATGCCGATTGCGTCCACGCGCGGCAGATGCTTACTGGCGGCCCGCAACGCCTCTTCGATGTGCACGTAATGATAGTTAGGGTCGGCCTGGGGCTTCGGGTCCCAGGGCATCTCCTCAGCGTAAATGACCTCACCGTCGCGAAGAGCCACCACTTTCCGGTCCGTGCCGCCCAGGTCGAGCCCAATACGGCAGCCGTCGAGATGGCCCCCCAACGGAAGAGACGGCACCTTTGCAGTGGGCACAGCGTCAACAGAACATGTCTCCACCACGAAAGGCTGGCCGTAGATAGTTTGCATGACTTCGGCGTCAAAGGAGCGCGGCCCGCCACGCGCATACTGTCGCGCGAGGTATTCGCCGATGTGCGGAAGACCACCGACAACCAGCCGAGAACCGCCCCACGCCCAGAGCAAACTTTTGGCCAGCCGCTCGACGAACCCTTCGGTCTCCGTCTCGGTAGACGCCGGCGCGGCAGCGACGCGTGCATCAAATACCGAGGTCATCTCCCGCCGCACAATGGCAAGCCGCAGGGGACTGCCCTCCACCCGGCCAGCCAGCTCCCCGTAGGCCCGTACGGACAGCGCCGCAGGGCGGAAATTGTCGTCCAGCGGTGGCTTCACCCGCGGCGGGACCAGCAGCATCGCAACGCTCAGCCTGTCACACAACCTTGCACAGTCTATAAAGGCAACGCGGCAAGTTTAGTAACCCATATGCCCTAGCGTCAAACCCAATCGCAAAGGCAGTACTGTTCCGCTCTCCTGCGCGTCCCTTGCTCAGGACTGCCGCGGCTAATGAAGTATCCTCAGGGTGACCGTCGCAAAACCATCATTTCACCATCAAGTCGCGTCCGTGCACTGTAACTTGCAGATACAAACCTGTGTCGTACGGGCGCCGGCAACGACGCCAAGACGAGTTTTGCAACAACCCCTCAGGTGTGTCTTTTGAGGTCGAAAACCTTCGCCAAGAGCTGGCATCCCGCCCTTTGTCAAAAGGCCCGGCGCTGCAACCTGCGCAAAGAGACACAAAGCGGAAACAGGATGAAGAAGCGCGGCAAGGGAGTCCGGAGGAACCCCTTTTCAAAGGAGGGTACCTTAGGTGGCTGTTGCAAAAGCCGCCTCAGAGAGAGCAAGACGTAAACGCAACTTAAAAGTCACGCCTAAGGTCTTTACGCTTTCTGCACCTAGACCAGGCCTGCATCAGCTCTTGCAACAATCACCCCAGACTGCCCCGCGCGACCACGTTGGCAGACACACGACCAAGCGTGCAAATCGAAGCCCTCAAGCACCATAACCGGACCGCCCCTGCGCCGCCCGTCCCCTGATTGACGCCGCCTGGGCCGGAGCATAGAATGTACTTCGCCAGCCCCAACTTTTTGCCGGGAGAAACTCTGTTATGAGCCTCACCAGGCTTTTGGCAACAATGTTAGTGCTTCTGCCGGCAGCAGCACTCGCTCAAGTGAATCTTCAGGAGTACGCCATAGGTCCTGGGGACGTGCTCAAGGTAC
>JANZZA010000634.1 GCA_026419655.1 Armatimonadota bacterium
CCTTGGCCCCCAGCACCATCCCCCAGACCAGTCGGTCGACGCGCTATACAGCAGGAGATGGTACCCAAAAACACCTGCCGCGGCCCCAGCAACAAGCCGGTCCCGTCGCCAAAGGCTGCGCCAGCCCAAAAGCGCTATCATGAGGACCGGACAGTATAAGAAGATCGATTTGCCTGGCGAAAGAAGCTGCCCATACAGACCCAGCGGCAGGATATGAAGGCTCAGCCGGTTTGGCCCTCCTGGCCATTGCTCGAAAGGCGACCCGAAACGCGCATAGTTGTACCAGGCAAAGAGGACGAGGCTGGGCAACAAGAATAGACCGTACATCGCGGCTGCTCCCCAGCGCTGGCTCGCGCGCCCAGAGGCCGCCGCTGCCGCAGTTCCCAGCACAACAAGGGGCCATACAGCCGGCCGGGTGAGGCCTGCGAAACCTGCCAGGGCCCCGGCAGCCGCCACGGCGGACAGCCGTCCGCCTGCGCGGGCAGCCCAGAGGTAGTAAAAAGCAGCCAGTAGCAACAGGCCAGCCAGAGGCTCGGAAAAATAGTACCGGGCGTAGGGCCACGCAGGCGATGCAGCCGCGAACAGCAAGGCAGCCACCAAAGCGGACCGGGGCTCGTGACCAAGCCGTCGCATGAACCAAAACAGTAGCCCGACGGTGGCAGCGGTGACGACGGGACAAAGCAAAGTAACCGCTGCCCTACGGACGAGTTGGGGCGAAGATAGGGACACATAGCCTTCCAGGACGCGGCCCAAGTACCAGAAGGGTATGGCGGCGATAGGTTGGCCGAGGCCGTGGGGATTGAAGGGCCGCCCCTTCCAGCCAAACTTGCTCCACCAGTCCCCGGACAGCCCGTGCTCCAACCAGAGGTCTCCTCTGAGGATAGCTTCGGTCGTAAGGAAGTAGTTCTCGCCGTCTAGGTTATCTATGAAGAAGCGGCCGGTGGACAGGTAGAGCGCCAGGGCGCCAAGTCCGAGACACCAGGCCATCGCCAAATCGCGTCTCAACGTGTTGCCAGGCTCGCCGGGGTGATTGTTCATCTGGTATCATGCTGGCAATAAGAGCCGCGTACGTGATCATTGAACACCGTGCTGTCGCGTGCGGGCCACCCCAGGGCAGTACGAATGGCGGGCGCAATTCCATCCGGGAAGCGGATCGGCAGGTGCGGCCAGGAGGTTTTCGCAACAATCGCAGTACGCGGACGGCTGCAACCGCGCACACAAGGCGACGCAGGTGATTCCCGCACGGCTTTTTCTTGTGGGCGGTCCTCAAGTTCCCTTGATGACGCCGATACGTAACCTAGCTGCAAAGAGCTTGTGTCATTTTGCCGGAAATCGGGTGTGCGTGCTGGAGAACTTTCTTTCGGAGCGGATCTAGGGAGGAAAATACATCGCCTGCGGGAAGAGCTAAGGGTGATGGGATTTATGAGTTTGGACTGTGGCAGCGTGCCGCCGGTCGGCCCAAAGGGCCCTACGGGCCCACAGGGGCCGCACGGGCCAACTGAGGCTGATAAGACCCAACCGGTCAAGGAACCAGCGGTGACAGAGGCGGCCGCATCGGCGGCCGAAGTACAGGCCGCCGCACGCGCCATGCAGGCTGCCCCAGACGTGCGCCTCGACCGCATTGCCGAACTACGCGCGCGGATCGAGCGCGGCGAGTTTAAGATAGACGCCAATCGCATCGCCGAAGCTATCATGGAAGGCGAGTAGTACAAACCGGCATGTCGCTGACGCTCCGCGGTGGTTTTTCTCGTGGACCACGTGGCACTGCTAGGTGGCCTGCTCTGCCTGCCTCTTGATAGCATCCAGCATTGCTTGGCAGTTTTGTTGCACCTTCCTCTGAAGCAATCCTTGAATCAGCGGGCCAATAAGCGGGACCCTGTATTCGTACGTCACTTCTAGCTCCACCACGGTGTCGTTACCAGCAGCTTTGAAGAGCCACTTGCCTTCGTACTCAGTGAAGTCCCCTTCGATCTGGCGGAAGTGGCATGAATGTTCCTCGTCGTTCCAGAAGTCTTCCTCAGTCCAGGTGATGGTCCGCCCGAACTCCCTGACGACACCGACCCATCGACTGACCTGGCGATTGGCAGACCTCTCAACTATAGTCACTTCAGCCACGTCTTCCATGAATTCTGGGAAGGCTTCAATTTTCTTGGCCAGCGCGTAGACCTTCTCCAGGGGTGCTGTGACCGTCACCTGAGCTGACGCCGTTGGCATTTTCGCTGCACTCCCGTGCTTGCCCCTTAGTGCGTGTCCGGGTGGAAACTGGTTTCATCGGCTGGTGCCGACGCCCACTGCATAATAGTTTTGCGGGGCCTCGAAGTATAGCCCCACAAGATGCTCCTGGCGTGGTGGTCCCCCAGCCGGTCCGTACGCCCGACAGGGCACGGTAGCCACTCTACTCGGCCGAAGAGCCTGCAGACAAGCGGCCGGACGCCATAAACCCTGCATAGCCTGCTCGATAGGTCGAGGAATGGACATGGCTCCCAGTCGTCCTGAAAGGATTGCATCGTGGGCCCAGCACCTGTTTTTTCGGCTGCTGCTCGGAGCCGAATCGCTTCTTCCTTCCACATGGGAACAGCACCTGCGCACTTGTCCGAGCATTGCGTGCAGCCGTCGCACACCTCGCTCTCCAGCAACTCATACGCCCAGCACAGCCAGTCCTCGGGTGAAGCATCGGCTGATGGGGCCAGTGGTACTGTCGCTTGCTGGCTAGGTTTGGTTTTTCGCTTCATCGCTGGCACCTGGGCATGTCCTCTCAGGAGCGGCCTGCCGCGAGGACATGATAGACATGGTCACTGCTCACTCCGGTTTCTCTTGCCCCTGCACTTCCGCCGGCCGTTCCAGAAATCGGCGGATACGCCGCTCGAGGCGCGAGCGCAGTATCATCGTACACCGCCCGCACCGTCTGCAGCGAAGGCGAACATCCATCCCCAGCTTGGTAATCTCCCACTCGTTGGCCCCACACGGGTGGGGTTTCTTAAGCTCAAGGACGTCTCCGACGTACAGTTTCATCGGGGGCCTTAAGTCCCTTGGTTTTTCTCCACTGGATGGGTCAGGCTTCATTGGAGGTCTTTCTTGCATGGCTGTCCTCCCCATCTGGCGTCTTGGGTGCCACAGGGAGCGTAAACGAGAAAATGGAGCCGCCCTCTGGATTGGGTTCGTACCAGATGCAGCCCCCTTGTCCTTCAACGAGCTGCTTACAGAGGTACAGCCCCATTCCGGTGCCGGGAATGTGCTCGCGGCTCTCGCCCCGAACGCGTCGGTATCGTTGAAAGAGGTCTTGACGGGCTTCTTCGGGTATTCCGATTCCGCGGTCACGTACTGAAAAACGCACGAAAGCACCGTCAAAGGCGGCGGAAACTTCTATCCGTCCGCCGTGTGGAGAGTACTTTATCGCGTTGTCAATGAGATTCGTGAGCACTTCTTCGAGCTTGGAGCGGTCCGCCGAGACAGGCGGCAGGTCAGCCGGAATGTCTGTGGCAATTTCGTGGGCTGGTGTGCGGCGCGGCTCCGTCTCGATGACGTCGCGAACGATGTCAGCCACGTCTGGTATCGGTTCTATGCGATAGGGCAGTGGCCGGCCAGCTTCCAGGCGAGCGATGTTGAGGAAATCCTCGACCAGGCGTTCAGTGTGCCTGCAATGCCGGTCAATGCGCTCGACCATATCCAGCGCCTCGTCGGTGCGGCCGCCCCTGAGCCGCCTCCCAGCCAGATGAGTGAAACCCGAAATTATGCTCAGGGGAGTGCGGAGCTCGTGCGAGACGAAGGAAATCAGGTCTGTCTTCATCTGGTCCAGCTCGCGCAGCTCGGTGATATCGATCATCACCAGGCTCTTGCCCATGGGTTTGTCATCAGGGCCGTGCACGGCAGCCAGACTTACCCGATATACCCTTGGCCGTGCACCTGCGATCTCTATTTCTTCGACTATGCGCTTATCAGGGCCATCCAGGGGATCTGCGAAAAGGGCCACCACTTCTGGCGCTGGTACTGCTACGAAAACACTCTTGCCCACAGCCTCGTCAGCCCTCAGCCCGAGCGCCGCCTCAAAAGCGTCGTTCAGCAACACTATGTTGTTTTCGGCGTCTGTCGCCAGCACTGGCGACGGTAGCTGATCTATCAGTGTCTCGACCTTTGCCTTCTCCGCCTCAAGTTCCTGGTAAGCTCGTCGGAGCTCGGCGTTGGCAAAATCCACTCGGCGCTGCAGGTCGGCGTACAGCCGGGCGTTTTCCAGCAGCAGTGCTGCCTGTTGCGCGATGGTGGCCAGCAGGGCTTCATCTTGCTCATCGAAGAGTGCGCCGCCAACCTTATCCATGGCCTCGATGACGCCGCTGATGCGCCCGTGAAGCATCATCGGTACGCAGATGATATTGCGCGGCAGTAGCCCGACAGCCTGGGCAATGTCTCGGGCGTGGCGAGGGTCGTTTTGAACGTCGTTGACGATTAGCGGTTGGCCCGTCTGGGCGACTACGCCGGCGATGCCGTGGCCCAGGGGCACTGTAAAATCCTTTACCTCTGGGCCCCTGGGGCCGAGGGCTACCTGAAAGCGAAGAGAGCGTTCCCTTTCGTCAAGGATGAGCAGCGAAGCTGAAGTGCAGTCCAGCTCAGCCGTCACCCAGCGCATAATTCCTATCAGCAGCTCATCGCGGTCAAAGGCTGTGCCGATTAGTTCTTCTAGACGCTGCAGGGCTTGCAGGCGCGACCGAAATTCGAGTTGAGTAGCGAGCCGCGCTCGCTGGGCTGCAGATGCCATGCCGGCAAGGTTCGTGACACCCGCGAACGCAACGGCGGCCAGCAGCGTAAAACCTGGAAAAATGAGCCCATGCGACAGGCCTACGACCACCAGGACGAGCACCAATACTAGCAGCGCCAGGTCAACAGCAACAGCCACTGGAGGAGAAGTCCGGTAGGCGGCAAGAAGCGTCGCTAGCGCCAGTGCCGTCGCCAGGAGCCAGGCTGCCGGCAGCGGTACGCGCCGCAGCCATTTGCCTGCGAGGAGGTTCTCAACACACGCCGCGATTATTTCTCCGCCTGTTGCGCTGGGGCTGCCCGGAACCGGGTGCAGCGTGCCCGTCGGCCCGCCGGGAACAATGATAACCACTTGCCCGTCTAGGCGCTCGCGCAGGTCGGCTGAGCTAAGGCGTGCTAGGTCCCGGCCTTGCAGGCGCCTGTCAAGCAAGCCTGAGCCTGGGTAGTCAATGGCCATTTCCGCGCTTTCGGGGTCTACCGGAACCCGCAGATTTCCCAGCACCACACGATCGCGCTCAAGGTGGGCCTGACCGCAAGGCATGCCCAGCGCGACACGCGCAGCTTCGAGAGGAAGCGATGGAAACAGCCGACCCTCAACAGTGACCAGAAGCGGAAAGGAGCGCACTGCGCCGTCCATGTCGGGGTAAAGATTAGTCGTGCCAAGACCTGCTGCGGCGGCGACCATCGCTTCGGGCGGCGTGGCCAAAGAAGCTGTCCTCAGCGCGGCGGGGCGCAACAGCTCACCTTCTTGGCCCGCGAAACGCTTTGCTGCAACACTAGACTGAAGCACCTCCCCTGCGGGTAGAAGGCACGCCGGTAGCACTACGCATCTTGCCGCCTTGATGGCGGCAACAAGATCAGGCACGCCGGATTCGCTGGGCGGCGTCATAGTTAGCGGGGTAATTGCGAGCACGATGGCCTTTGGCGAAGTGTGACTGATCTGGCGGATTGCCTGGGCAAGCTCTTGCAAAGAACAACCCCACGGGCGCGTCTGGTCAGGTGCCGTGGCCGCCATTTGCACCAGTACCACGGGAGCCTGGAGAGGCCGGGCCCCCCGCAGGATGTAAGCGAAGTCGCCAACTATGGTTTCCAGCACCGGCATGGCCACGCCCATAGCGCAGGCCAGGGCCGCTGCCGCCAGCGTGGCCAATACTGGTCGTGCTCCCATGACGATTGGATTGTAATGCATAAGAGTAGTTCGTGATAACAACCGCGCTGTGCGCGCGACTGTTCAGTTCTCCGAGGATTTTTGTTTCAGGCTGGCCCGGACCTATCCCGAAGATTTCCTTACGCTGACCTTTTGCTGGGACATTTTGCCGTGTGAGGCTCTTTGGGACTGTTGCAAAAGCCGGCATCGGCTCACCCAGATTCCAGAAACTATACAACCCCCAGCGCCCGACCCTTTTGCCTGCGACCGCGCTGGGAAGCCGTGGAAGTGACTTTTGCAACACTCTCCTGGGAGAGCTGAACAGGTGCACTGCGATGCCCGCAGCCCCAGACGGGCCGAATGGTGTATACTCGTCTGTGGCACCAGGCGTTGCCCGGTGCCTCGCCACGTGAGCCCAAGTGGGAGAGAGTGGTATGTTTGACGTCGTAACGGTTGGGAGTGCCACTGAGGACGTGTTTGTCGTCGTTCGCGACACGGTGGTTGTGCGCATCCAGGACGCCAAGGGTGAAACGGCCTACTTGGGCCTAGAGCACGGCGCTAAGGTGGCAGTGGACGATGTGGAGATAATGACCGGCGGCGGCGCGACCAATACTGCAGTGGGCCTGGCGCGCATGGGCCTGAAAACCGCCTGCGTGAGCAAGCTGGGCCGTGACGGTCCAGGTGAACGGATCGAGGCTGAGCTTCGCCGCGAAGGTGTGGATACGTCTCTGCTGGCTTTTTCCAGTACCCATCGGACGGGCTATTCGGTCATCATCACGTGCTTTTCGGGCGAGCGTACGGTACTCACATACCGCGGGGCCGCCGAACAGCTCGCGCAGGCTGACCTTAATCTGGACGTATTACTCGACACCCAGTGGTTATTTGTGGGTTCAATGCGTGGCCCGGCAGCGGCTCTATTCTTTGAGCTTCCCAAGGCGGCTGCCGCCAGAGGCGTGAAGGTTGCTGCAAATCCTGGCGGTACCCAGCTTGCCTTGGGCGTTGACGGCCTGCGTCCCGTGCTTGCCAACCTCGAGGTTATTTTCCTCAATAAGCGGGAAGCTTACCAGCTTACCGGCATTGAGCCGGATCCCAGCCGAGCTGACGAGTACTCAATGCTTCGACTCATTGCTGAGGCGGGCTGCCGCAAGGTGGTCATTACCGACGGTGAGGAAGGAGCTGACGGATACGACGAGGCTGGCCCGTGCTATGTGCCCGCCTATCCCGTGAAGGTGGCCTCCACCGTCGGCGCTGGGGACGCGTTTGCGTGTGGCTGCATTGCCGGTCTTGTCCGAGGACTGTCCTTGGTGGAAGCCATGAAGGTTGGAGCCGCTAACGCTGCGAGCGTTGTGCAGCATATTGGTGCCAAAACAGGCTTGCTGTCCTGGGAGGAAGCCGCTGCCTTCGTGGCTTCCCATTGTCGCGGAAAGTAAAAACACGCTGACGGCACACCTGTTTGCCAGCGCCCTCTGCGAACTACTGCCCTTTGCGGTCGTCTACTAGCGCGGTGGTTGACGCTGTCGGGCCTATCTAATTTCTTTCGCGCAGGAGAGGATGAGCTGAAGGATGCGTTACTATAGGCAAGCGAGGATGATCGCTGTGGTTGCGTTCCTGGGAGTGCTTGCAGCCGCAGTTCTTGCTGGAGACCCGCCGGCCGGTCAGGCGCAGGGCGGCCCCCGCATGGGGCCAGGTCCGCATGGTCGCGGACAAGGTGCCTCGGCGGGCAAGGGGGACGGCGAACGCTTTGGCGGACGGGGGCGGCAGGGCATTGGCCCCGGTCGCGGTTACATCGAGCCGACCGCTGAGACAAAGGCGCTCTGGGACAAGCTTGGGAGAATCCAGGCCGACCTGCACGCAGCCCAGTGGGACCTTTTCGTGCTGATGGCACAAAAGCCTCGCAATCAGCAGAAAATCAACGCTCAGCAGCAGAAGATTAAGAAATTGCGAGACGAGATGCGAAGCGTCTGGGAGAAACTCAGGCCCCACTGGCACCCGCTTGACTCGCAAGCCGGTGGAAAGCCCAGCCGCCGCGGCGGTCGGGCAGGTCAGCAAGGTTCGGCCGACAAGGGCGCCAGGTAAGAGTGTGTATCCGGCCAGGCTCTCGGCAACTGCAAAGAAATCGTGACCGGCCGAGAAATTGGACAACATGGTGAGCAGGAGTCAGCTACGGCTGGCTCTTGCTCCTTTTCTGGACACCGGAGCGCGATATAATAGCATCGGGTCGCGAAGAGCGCTCCGATAGGTGTTCGCAGCGGTGGACGGAGGAAGACATCGCCGAAAGACTGTGTGGGGCATATGACCAGGGAGAGACGTCATATGACACGCGGAGCTTCTTACCGGGACGCGGGGGTAGACCTTGAGGCGGCGGAGGAGTCTGTGCGAATGATCCGGGATGCGGTGAGAAGCACGCATGATGCTCGTGTCCTCAGCGAATTGGCGGAGTTTGGGGGACTTTTTGCCCTGGGCAGTGCCTACCGTGACCCGGTCCTCGTTGCTGGCACCGACGGCGTCGGCACCAAGCTAAAGGTCGCCTTCGCCCTGGACCGCCACGATACCGTCGGCCAGGACCTGGTGGCAATGTGTGTTGACGATATAGTTTGCCAGGGGGCCCGTCCATTATTTTTCCTTGACTATCTGGCAATGGGTAAGCTGCGGCCGGGGCAGGTGGCGGAGATCGTCGGCGGGGTTGCGAAGGCCTGCAAGATGGCAGGTTGCGCTCTCCTTGGCGGCGAGACAGCGGAATTGCCCGGCTTTTACGCTCCTGGAGAGTATGACCTTGCTGGCTTTGCTGTGGGCGTCGTTGAGCGCAACGCAGTTATAACCGGAACCAGCATTGGTGCCGGCTGTGTTATCCTCGGCCTCACCTCTACTGGTTTGCACAGCAACGGATATTCTCTGGCACGAATGGTGCTCCTGGAGAAAGCCGGCCTGAAACTCGACGCCGTAATCCCCGAGCTTGGCCGCACGCTGGGCGAAGAGCTTCTGCAGCCGACTGCCATTTACGCGCCGCACCTTGTTGCTGCACTCGATGCAGGAATTCCCATTAGTGGTCTTGCCCACATCACCGGCGGCGGCATACCTGGCAATCTGCAGCGGGTCGTTCCTGATGGTTTCGTGGCGCGTCTTAGCCGGGCTGCCATCCCAGGGGGGCCTATCTTCTCTCTTGTCCAGCGCCTCGGTCAGGTAGAAGATGCCGAAATGCTGAGGACCTTCAATATGGGCATCGGCATGATAGCGGTTGTGCCTCCTGCCGCGACGGATGCCTTCACCCAGTTCATGGACGGGCGCGGCCAGAAAGTTGTGCCCTTGGGCGAAATAGTGAAGGCCGAGGGAGACAAGGTTCAAATCCTGTGAGCTGCTGACTCGCCGTTTGGCCCTGCCCGGCAGCCAGTGTGGCATGTCGGTCCCCTGGGGCGCGAGAAAAGAATGTGCAAGTCTCTTTGAAACCCGAAGAGACCAGGAGAGTGTTCCGTTGTAGCGTGAATGGCAAGCCCTTTACCTCGGTACGGGCCAAAACTTGTTACGGGGGCCAGAAGAGCAGGTTCATTAGCCTCGGTATGAGCATTTGCCCGGTGGTCTCGCCGACGGCAACCGCTACCAGCAGCGCCAGTGCCGCCCTTGGTGTTCCCGGAACCATTTGGGTGAGTATTCTCAGGTACTTGAATGCTGCCTGAAGCAACGAGGCTGCGACTGCGAGGACCATCACCACAAGCCAGGTCCACTGGTAGGGTGAAAGTTCGGCTGCAAACTTTCCTGCCGCCACGTTGACGGGTAGGGTGGGGAACATCGTATCGCTGACCACCCGGGACGACAGCGCCGCGGCAAGCGCCAGGGGATAGCGAGCTTCGCAGGCCGCCCGGTAGGCAAAGGAAACTGGCGGCAGTTGCCCGCCTAATAGTACTGCGCTTCCCGCCAACGCCCCGACAGTGATCCCTATTGCAAGAGCTTGCTCAAACAGGTGCCATAAGAACGGTAAAGGACGCTCGGATGCGTACACCGATAGAGGCCCGCTCTGGTGAGCGCCTGTCGTCCATCCGACGAAAGCCACCAGCACTGGCGCTACCCATGGCGGCAAAGGCTTTGCAAGAGTGCTCTTTGCTGCGTGGCTCATTTGCTTTCTTTACCGGCCGCCGCTGACCCGGAGATTGTGGCCGGTTCCTATTCTTGGATGGGCAGTCGCATTGTGACGGTAGTTCCTTCACCTGGGCGACTGTCCAGCTCCAGCACGCCACCGTGTTCTTCTTGGACGATGCGCCGCGCCGAGTAGAGGCCCAGGCCAGTTCCCTGCGGCTTGGTGGTAAAGAAGGGCTCGAAAAGTTTCTCCTGCACTTCTATGGGTATGCCGGGACCGTTGTCGCTGACAGATATTGCTAGATCGTCGCCGTCCACGCCGGCTGTTATTTTCACCGTGCCGCCCTCGGTGCAGACCTCGATCGCGTTGATAAGCAAGTTTAGTAACGCTTGCTCTAGTTGGGCGCGGTCACCGGCGACCGCGGGCAAGTGGTCGGCCAGCTCAGTCACCAGCGTCACTCGCCGGTGCCTGGCTTCCGTTTCGACCATGGCCACTGTTGATTGCACAAGCTCAGCCGGCTGGATCCGGGTTCGCTGCGTCTGCTGGGGCCGGGCAAACGACATCAGACGCCTGATGAGAGTGTTCAGGCGCTGCACTTGAGCGACAGCAATTTCTTGTTCGCGCGGCTCGAGCTTGCCCTCGCGTTGAAGGCGGTGGGTAATAGGGCCGAGGGGCGCCACGATGTTCGCCATGTCGTGCGCCAGACTCGCGGCAAGTGTCCCGATAGTGGAAAGTTTCTCGGCCTGTAGAAGCTGCTCTTGTGTGCGCCGAAGCTCGTCGTAAGCTGCTCGCACCTGGGCGTACAGAGTAGCATTTGCTATCGCTGCGGCGGCTTGCGGAGCGATCGCATTTATTAGCTCCACGGCGTCGGGACCGAACATCTCGATGTCCGAAGTGGTGTCGAGGTAGATGGCACCTATAGCCTCGCCACGGTGGACTAAGGGGGCACACAAGGCTGCCCGTATGCCCAGGTCCTGTATGCTGCTGGCGTCCTGGAAACGCTCGTCGGTGAGGGCGTCCTCGGTAAGGATGGTCACGTGCCCAGCCAGCGCGCGGTCCACTATGTTGCGGCTGACGGTTACTGCCGTATCGTCGCCACCTGTACGCAGGCGAACGATGCGAGGTGTTGGTTGCCCGTCAGCCCCATTAAGAAGGATGACGCCGCGCTCGGCTGGGAGAACCTCGAAGATGTAGTCCAGGATGCGGCGCAGAAGCTCGTCGAGTTCGAGGGTCGAGCCGAGCGCTTCTCCAACTTGCATAAGGATCAGCAGTCGCTGCCGCAGCGCGTCAGCGTCAGCGACCCTGGGCACCTGGGGCACCGCGCCAACTTCCATTACCACGTTCTCCGCCGCGCCGTCACCTGTCTGTTCCACCATGGACACCAGCCGCTCGGCTTCCCGCTGGGCTGCCGGCACGGGTTCCGGCACTACTTCGAGCCAAGTGCGTCCGACCCGGATGCGGTCGCCGATGCGTAGACGGGTCGGCTCATGTATCCGGCGGTCGTTGACGTATGTGCCGTTGGCCGACCCGGCGTCCTCGATGTACCAGTGGCCTTCGCGCAATAGCAGGGATGCGTGGTGGCGCGACACTCGAGGGTCATGGGACAGCGAGATGTCTGCTTCGGGGCGCCTCCCGAGGGTCATTTCGCTGCCCGTAAGGGGAAACTCTGTCCCCTGTAGCTCTCCCGTCAGGACCACAAGCTTCATGACATGATCACACCGTGCGAGGAGCGTACCAGACCCTGCTTCATAGGTTGGGTTGGTACGAAGGTCAAGCTATTTCAACGCGGAAACGCTATACTCGCGTACGTCATTATACCAGCCGCGGGGAGGTATTTCGATGACTCCTTCCGTGACCGCAATTTGCGCGATGCTATTTTCGGGTGCGGTCGCTTCGGCATCGCGGCTAAGTGGATGGTTTGTCCCGGCCACTGAGAAGGTCTATCCTGACACGCCGCCCGCCGCTGCCCGGCACTCCGGCCGTATTTTCGCCGCGCTGGGAGAGTATGAGGCCATTCAGGTCGCTTTGCGCTCTGACACAGACTTGGAAAACTTATCAGTGGCAGTCGTGCCCAGGGTTCGTGACGGCGGCATTTTTCTGCGTCCGCGAAACGTTCAACTCTTCGAGGCTCTTTATGTGCCCACCCCCGCTGATCAGGTTCACCCGGTGACGCCCGACCCGCTGGTGCCCCTCAACAGGCACAATGGCAGGGTACAAATCAGCCTCAAAGCAGGCGAGACCAAGGCTGTATGGGTGCGTGTCAAGGTTCCCGAAAATGCGAAAGCAGGCACGTATGAGTTCGATGTTCTAGCTGACGTCTCGGCGGCCAAAGGCCTTGAGCGGTCTGCCTTACGACCTGCCTGGCGGGGACGGCTTTGCGTGACGGTCTGGCCCTTCCGTTTACCTGCTAAGTCTCGTGTGCGCACTGCCTTCGGCATATCTGGGGAGTGCATTGCCCTTCATCATGGCGTTGCGCTTGGCAGCCCTGAATATCACGACCTGTACCGAAAGTATTATGAGGAACTACTTGACCACCGTATTTGCGCTTACTCTCCGCCCTACGGTATTGAGGACAAGCGCGCCGAGAAGTATCTGCGCAGCGAGCGCGTCAACGCTTTCATGGTGCCGTATAGCGAGGCTGACGGCGAGCTTGCGAACATATGGCACCGGCTACGCGAAATCGGCGTCGCGCACAAGGCTTGGGTGTATCCAATAGATGAACCAGTGAGTGCCGAGGCCTACGCGACGCTGAAACAGAGAGCTGCTTTCGTCCATCAAGTGGCCCCGGGACTTAAAGTGTGCTCTCCTTTCTTCCGCGGGCCTGACTGGAACGAGAAGCTCACGCCCTTCGACGAGTTAGTGGGTGTACTGGACATCTGGTGTGCGAATACAGGCTACTATGCAGGGGGCAATCTCAAAGACTTGATGGCAGCACGCCAGAGAGCCGGCGAAGAAGCCTGGTGGTACGTTTGCTGCGGGCCCGGCAGTCCCTTCTGCAATTTCTTCGTCAACATGTCCGCTCTCCAACACCGCATCCTGATGTGGCAGATGTATCGTTATGGCATAACAGGGCTTCTCTACTGGAACACGACCTGGTGGGGCCCTTCATCTACCGCTGACCCGTATCAGGATATCGCTACTGTTAAGGACATTAACCCTAACATCTACGGAGACGGCTCCTTGTTCTACCCCGGTGCTAAAGTTGGAATTGACGGCCCGGTCACCTCAGTGCGGTTGGAGTGTATCCGAGACGGATTGGAAGATTACGAAATGTTGGTGTTAGCCGAGCGTGCGCTGGGTAACGAGCGTGTGGCCGGGGTGGTCGCCCAAGTTACGCAAGACATGGTGCATTACTTAACCGACGCTGCGAAGTTCGAGGAAATTCGACGTCGCCTTGGGGAACGGCTGGCCGCACTGAAATCGCCAGGTACCGGCAGGCAGTAACCTCCGGCGGCGGTGCTGGGGGAGGAACACCTTCGGGAACTTGCCCCGCTCTTACGGGTTGGGCACGTAGCTAGCGCCGTACGGGTTGCGGCTGGACGGCTTCACTACCCAAAAACGTTCTGCCAATACCTTATCCAGGTCGAAACCAAAGACTTCGCAGAACTCAGCCAGGTCCGGCAGAATCGCGTTGAGGTCTTCCTCCGTGGCTTCATACTTTTCCGCAAACCGCTCAGCAATGTGGTCTTCCTCAACTGTACCGCGCAGATAAATGCGGCCGCCATGCATGCCGGTGCCGCAGTAGTCGCCTACTACCGTCCCGCGACGAGCAGTGTCAGTCAGCCCCAGTACGATGAGTACTCCGCCAGCCAGGTATTCGCCGAGGAAGTCGGCAGCAGTGCCACCCACTATGAGCACTGGCTTACGCCGCGGCTCTTCCTTCATATGGATTCCCACGCGGTATCCCACGTCTCCGCGGATGAAGACTTTGCCGCCGCGCATTCCGTAGCCGATAACGTCACCTGCGTCACCATGGACGATTACCCGGCCGGAATTGAGCGTGTTGCCGACGGCGTCCTGGGCGTTGTTGTGCACCACTACCTCAGCGCCGTCCATGAAGATAGCCAGGTCGTTTCCCGGAATGCCGTAAATGTCAATCTGGACGTGGGCTTGAATCCCGTCGCCGATATAGCGCTGGCCGTGGACGTTGACGACCTCGATGTATTTACGTCCGTCGCCTATGGCCTCGCGAATGCGCTCGTTAAGGAGCCGGTAGTGGAGACCTTTGGCGTCAATTCGTAGGTACTCGCTGTCTTCGGCGGCTAGCTGTGACGGCTGCTCTATCCCGGTCATGACAAATCCCTGGAATTGTGAATGCGATGCACCCAGTGACTAAATAGGCTATTCGCCGGCGGCCTTGACGTCAAGGATCTCGCGCGTTTTCTCATCAAGAAAGACGGCCCTGAGTCGGTCGCGGCTTCCTCGCAGGCTCTCAATAGCGTTGACGCCCAAGGCGCCGAGAATCTCCTTGAGCTCCTCGGTCCAGGCATGAATCAGATTGGCTACGCGCTCGGCGCCCCAAGCAGGGTCGAGGCGCCGGGTAAGTTCAGGCCTTTGGGTTGTAATGCCCCACGAGCAATTTCCGGTGTGGCACTGCTGGCAGAGGTGGCAACCCAAGGCGATAAGGGCCGCCGTGGCGATGGCGCAAGCGTCGGCCCCAAGAGCTATGGCCTTGGCCAGGTCGGCGCTGTTTCGAATGCTTCCGGCGGCGATAATCGAGCACTGGTTGCGGATACCCTCTTTACGCAAGCGAGTGTCCACGGCGGCGATAGCCACCTCAATAGGGATGCCAAGGTGATTGCGTATCATAGTCGGTGCGGCGCCAGTGCCGCCCCGGAAGCCGTCAATGTAGATGATGTCCGCTCCCGCCCGCACTATCCCGCTGGCTATGGCGGCCACGTTGTGCACTGCTGCTATCTTTACCGACACAGGCACGCGGAACTCAGTGGCTTCCTTGAGGGCCCAGATAAGCTGTCGCAGGTCCTCAATCGAATAAATGTCGTGGTGTGGGGCAGGGGAGAGGGCTTCCGTGCCCTCGGGTATGCCGCGTGTCTCCGCGATGGCGGTAGTGACTTTCCGGCCCGGCAGGTGCCCGCCTATGCCTGGCTTAGCGCCCTGGCCGATTTTTATCTCAACCGCAGCCCCAGCCCTCAGGTATTCCTCGTGGACGCCGAAACGCCCGGACGCGCACTGGACGATTGCCCGGTCCGCATAGGGATAGAGGTCTTTGTGCAGGCCGCCTTCGCCGGTGGACCAGTATATGCCCAGATCCTTGGCGGCCATGGCCAAGGCTTTCTGGGCGTTGAGACTTATCGAGCCGAAGCTCATCGGGGCAAAGATGACGGGCGTTTCCAGTACCAGTTGCGGAGGAATCGGGGTACGTGCACGGATTTCCCCGTTGGGGCCATGCTCTACTTCGACTGACTCGGGTTTGCGTCCAAGGAAAGTGCGCAGCTCCATGGGCTCGCGTAATGGGTCAATGCTGGGGTTGGTCACCTGACAGGCATCAAGGCACAAATGGTCCCAGATGACTCCCCAGGGACGGTCGTTGCCCATGCCCGATAGCAGCACGCCCCCGGTCTCAGCCTGACGTGTAGCCTGCATTATGATGTCAGGCTGCCAGACTTCGTGCCATCGGTACTTAAGCGGATTCTCGACAACGGTGATAGCTTCTTCCGGGCACACGTTGACGCAGTAGTGGCACGCTACGCACTCGTTTTTTGCCGAAGGCACGACTCGGCCCTGAAATTCCAGGGCCCCAAAACCACAGCCCATGACGCAGCGCTTGCAGCGCTGGCATTTCTCATGGTCTATAACTTGTCTAAACCTCCGTGGTACGAAAGTGTTTCTCATGACGCTTTGCTTCCTGACGGGAGCAAGTCGGCGGCCACACCGGCGGACGTGACGCCCGGCTCCAGATAGCCTATCACGGGCTGGCCAGCCTTAGGCATCCACACCCGGTCCGGCTCCGCACAGAGCACGTGGATGGCCGCCTCTTCGCTCGAGAGATACAGGTCGTCACCGTTCTCGGCAGCGACCATGGGCCGCAGCTTTATGCGGTCGTTCAGTCCGAGCATTCCATTACCAAAGCCAAGAATGATGGCAAAGGGGCCGTTCACCATCGCCGACGCATAAACCTGGCGAAGCGTTGTCTGTAGGTGGCGCCGCTCTGGGTCTTTCTCTGCATCAATGTCTTTCCAGAACGGCGCAGCTACAACCTGACAAGCCAGCTCCAGGGGAAGTCGGTGCCGCCTGACCAACAGGTCGAACAGGTAAACCATGACTTCCGTATCGGTGAAAAGCGTGCAGATGTAGCCAAACATCTCCAGGTACCGGCGATTGATTCCGTAGGAGCTTATTTCTCCGTTGTGCACGACTGAGAAGTCCAACAGACAGAAGGGATGTGCCCCGCCCCACCATGCCTGGCTGTTCGTGGGGAAACGCGCGTGGGCGGTCCAGATGTAGGCTTCGTATTGGTCCAGACAGAAAAACTTACCGACGTCTTCGGGGTACCCCACAGCCTTGAAGGCGCCCATATTCTTACCCGACGAAAATACAAAGGCGTCAGCGATGCCGGCATTGATGTCCATGACCGCTCGCACCACATGGTCCTCTTCACTGTCGTGGCCGTCTACGCCCTTGGGCGAGAGAAAATACCGCCACAACAACGGCTCATCGGTTAT
>JANZZA010000664.1 GCA_026419655.1 Armatimonadota bacterium
CGCGAAGTTATTCACAACAAAAAGTTCTGGAATGCCGTGGAGTCCTTCGGCAGTATGCTGCCGGCCTCTATGTACTTCGCGTATTGCGAAAACGAGGATGCCTATCAAAGCCGGGACTGCGAGCCACTTATTCCTACGCTGGCTAGGTACGTGTACGCCAATCGGTTCGCGGGGCCGGGCAAGACCATATACCATCTGTACAACGCCGCCGGCCATACAGTTGCTGGGCCGCTGCTTGAAGTGGCTATTAAGCCTGGCGAGCATCTTTTCGACCTGCTGCGCGGGCGTGAGATAGCCCCGCAGCAAAATGGCAAAAGGACCGTCATCTCGGCCTACCTTCCACGCGACGGTATCCTCTGCGTGGCCCAGCTTCCGCGATTTATGACCGTTGCGCGGAATGGCACGACGCTTACCGTGGTGGTGGATGGCCCGCCTGGCGACGCAGTGCTGACCGTGTGCGACGGGCGGGGCATGCGATTGTTAGAGTCGCCGGCGCAGGCAGGGGAGAATTCTTTAGACCTGGGCACTCTGCCAGACGACGCGCGGCCCGTATGCGTGAAGCTCCTAGTGGGCCGAGACATGAAGGACGCAGCCGAAATCCCGCCGGCCTGACAAAAGCACGAAAAAGTTTGGGAAGGGGGTCTGGGGGAGAACCCTTTTCAAAGGGTTTCCCCCCAGAAAAACCAAAGAGCTTTCGGCGGTGGCGCGAGGCGCTCAGAGAAGAATCCCGTCGCAAGCACACAGCGTCCGGGGGTGAGGATATGCTGCCTCTTGCGCACATCCTTTTGGCGGCCATGGTGAGCCAGGGGCCTGCCGTGCCGCCGCTGGCGGGCCTGGCGACGCTCCCCGGGCCGGAAGACTGGCCCATACGTATGGAGAACGCCCTTTGGGGCGAGGGGCCCGTGGAGCGGCAGTTGACAACGCGGAAGGTAACGCTCGCCGACATCCACGGGCCGGGCGTCATTGTAATGCTGCATTTCGCAATGCCCGAAAGTCTTAAGCTCGACCGCAGCAGCGTCTTGCGCATCTGGTGGGACGATGAACAGCGGCCCAGCGTCGAGGTGCCCCTGGTGGACTTCTTCTGCGACCCTAATGGCGTGATGGAGCGCGTTGACACGGCCCTGGTGAACAAGCGGCGCGGGTGGAATGCGTATTTTCCAATGCCCTTCCGCCGGCGGGCGCGGCTGGAGCTGGAGCACGACGGCGTCGGGCCGGCGTCGTGCTACTTCTACTGCCTGTGGCGGCCGCTGAAGACCTGGGACGACCGCCTGGCATATTTCCATGCCTGCTGGCGTCAGGAAAAGCTACTGCTTGGCCGGCGGGACTACATTGCTCTCCAGGCCCGTGGCCGGGGTAAGTTCATCGGCGGGAATGTCACGGCCAGCGGCCTGCCCCCCAACGATGCCGGCTATCCTGTGGAAGAGAATGCCAAGTTCTATGT
>JANZZA010000748.1 GCA_026419655.1 Armatimonadota bacterium
ATCCAGGCGCACTAAGGTGTCGTCATTGAGCAGAAGCTCCGGCACGAGCACTTTGCGGCTACGGTCCTGGGCGACGCCATGGGGCGCGGAGCCGGCCTGATACCAACACTTGACCCACTTTATGTCCACATTCGTTGCGGAAAGCACGCCGCCCGGTCCTCTCAGGTCGGTGGCCTGAATGAGCACGGCCGGCATGGGCCGCAGCGCCCAGAGCACTAGACTGGCAGGCTCGTATTCTCCACGGCAGGCCGTGACGAGGACTTCTGTGGCCAGCTTGCCGGGCAGGGTGGCTGTGTCGGGCAGAATCATACTCGCGGGCATTGGCGTGGTCGCGTAGACCAGAAAGCCGCGCGTGCCCACGCCCTTGGCACCGGGCGCCTGGAGAACATCGTGCAGCCGCGAAATCATCATCGCCGGCTCGCGCAAGGCTGCCTCGTAGGCAGGAGTGCCTGGCTCTATTTTCCCGGCTTCATCCAGGGCTTCATCGAGGCGCGGCAGGTCTGCATGGATAAGTTCTTTCCAGCCAGCCGGAAGGCCGTGGCCACTAGGCAGGCTGCGTGAGATTGCGGCGAGCTTGGCCCGGTAGGCCTGTATTTCTTCGCGGAGCACCTGCTGCACGGCGGAGGCCAGGTCTACCACGCGCACGTCTGCCAAAAGGGCTGTGGTGTTGCTGTTGGGCGGCAGATGGAAGTGAACAGTTATCCCGCGAGTGTAGTCGGGGAACCAGTCCGAGACAAGGAAGGTGTTCTTCGTCCAGTCCTGGGTGGCGCGGGCTACGTCCTGGGTAGCGTAAGGAGTGCGGGTCTTGCCTTCAGCGTCGAAGAAATCTACGCGCAAGAATAGGGGGCCGCTCCCAGAGACCAGTCGCGTCCTGAAACATACCGCTATTGGGTGACCGGGCGGGACTGGGATGTGTTGGGCGGAGATGAGATCTTCAAAGTCGTCCGAGGAGACCACGCGAGCACAGTTGCCGGCCACGTCAGGTGCGCGCACGACGCTCCAGCCGTTGTCCGCGCGCCAGTTTTCGAGCGTGCCGGACGAAAAATCATCGCTGAATATCGTTTCGCCAGGTGGCCGGGCATCCCAGAGCCTTTCGAGCACAACGCGCAGAGCTTCTGTGCGGGTCATGGCCTGGGCACCTGTGGCGCGAACAACGAGGATGACGCAGGAGATCGCGAGGGAAGCTTTGCAGGTCAACCGCCACCGCATTATGGCTGCCTCCCTTTGGGCAGGCTAAGGGCATGGTCGCCGGAGCGGACTTCCGTGGCCTGAGACCCTTCCCTGCTGCGCTGCCTTGTGGCTACGCCAGATACTGCACCCCGAAGGTTAGGGCATGCCACGGCGAAGAGCAATTTATCGGCGGACAGTTGCAGCAGTAGCTCTGCTCGGCCACGGACACAACCGCAGACGCAGGCCCAAGCCCCAAGCCTTTCGTATCTGATGCAGCCCTAATGAGCCCCCGTCAGTTCTTGCAAGTGGCTCACCAGGGAAACCCCTCTCGAGGACGCCTCCCACCGACCCTTTCGGAGACGTTTTTCGGTGTGTTTGGTGCTGAGAACGGCTAGGAATCGCCCTGCTGTTGTGGAAGGTTTCCCCGAGGTTTTCCGCTTGCGTTTGGCACGTCGAGAGCTGCGATAGCATCTTCGGCGGGCACGGACCGAGCCAAGGAGTGAGGCCCAGTGCATAGCGGCAGACTAGTGAGTGTCGTGCTGGCTGGAGTATTGACCGGCTTGTCCTTGGCTGCTCCTGAAATCTCGCGCGTGATGACGACGCCAGACAGCGATGGGCTGGTAGTTTTCGGCGAGGGGATCATGCAGGCTGAGCAGGGGCGGGACGTGGAGGTCCTAAGCGGGATCGAGGAAGTCGTCTGGTTCCCCGACAAAGACATCGAGCAGATTGAGCGGATACGAGAGTCGGGGAAAAGGCTTCCGCAGGTTGAACGGCTGCCGGTCCAGCCGCCCGCTGATGCAAAACCGTGCCGGATTGTGCAGTGCACGGGGCAGCTTTTGGTCGCGGTGAATGCTGGGGGCCGCGTCTTGTGGGTCATCAATGGCCAGGGGGTCTCGCGGCCGGTGGCGTTTGGGTTTGCGCGGCTGTGGTGGTTGTCTAAGGACGTGGCGGCGCCCGGCGAGGATATCCGGGTCTTTGGCAAGGCCCTAATCTCCTGTCCCTATAGGCCGGTGAGCTACGCTTTTATCGTGCCGAAGGACGGAGGCGCGCCTGTCGAGGCACCTGTGGGGCAGGGCAGAC
>JANZZA010000750.1 GCA_026419655.1 Armatimonadota bacterium
GTCTGCCCTGCCCCACAGGTGCCTCGACAGGCGCGCCTCCGTCCTTCGGCACGATAAAAGCGTAGCTCACCGGCCTATAGGGACAGGAGATTAGGGCCTTGCCAAAGACCCGGATATCCTCGCCGGGCGCCGCCACGTCCTGCGACAGCCACCACAGCCGGGCAAATCCGAAAGCCACCGGCCGCGAGACCTCCTGGCCATTGATGACCCACAAGACGCGGCCCCCGGCATTCACCGCAACCAGAAACTGACCAGTGCGGTGCACGACCTGACACGGTTTTGCGTCAGAGGGCGGCTGGGCCGGCAGCCGTTCAACCTGCGGAAGTTTTTTTCCCGACTCTCGTATCCGCTCAATCTGCTCAGTGTCTTTGTCGGGAAACCAGACGACTTCCTGGACGCCGCTGAGAACCTCTACGTCCTGCCCCTCCTGCGCCTGCACGAGCCCCTCTCCGAAAACTACCAGCACATCGCTGTCCGGCGTCGCCATCACGCGCGAGATTTCCGGAGCGGCCATGCACAAGCCGCCCAGAAGACCGGCCAGGATCACGGGCAGGCGACAAAGCATTGTGGCTGTGCGCATCAAGCCTAACCCCCTCATGACATCCCGGCTGGCATCCAAACCACCACACTTTCACGGCCGAGCAAAGCACCGCCGCGAAGTCAACTGCAACCTTCCCCAGCAGAAGCACGACTCCTAGCTGCCTGTCGCGCAAGGCACGTCCCCCCGCAAGGGGCCATTACGATAAAAAGGGGGAGTACACAGACCTGCACGGTCTTCTACCTCCGGGCAGGCGTAGGGTAAGTTTTGCAGCTACCACCCTGATTGCCTTTTTATCAACTTGCCAGCACACTCCAGGCGTAGGTGAACATTCCCTGGCGGCGAAACCGCTTTAACCCGGCATCTTCAGCAGCAAGAAAAAGGGTGGGCTGAAATGCACCTGCCTCTTGGCAGAAGAGTCGTTCCGGCAGCCCTGGGGCTGCTTCTGGCCGCATGTGCTGCACCAGGCCAGGCCATGACCCGCACAGAAGCTCTGCGCATTGCGCTCGACAGGCTCTG
>JANZZA010000012.1 GCA_026419655.1 Armatimonadota bacterium
CGTCGCTTGGGCCGATTAGAGAATGACCGCCTCACTGCGGCTCAAGACCTTGAAAGCTGCAAGACTGAGGCTGTTCGTGTGGCCCAGGAGCTTGAGCAGCTTCGGGCGGACAGGGAGCTGACCGAGGCACGGCTAGAAGAGGTGCGCTCCACAGCGGCGGAGCTGGATACTGCGGTACGGGATGTCCGTCATAGCCGTGATGTTGCTGTGGCGGCCAGGGATGCGATTGAGCAGCAACTGCAGGCCTTCGCCCAAGCCCGCGACGAGGCTCTTGCCTGGCGCGACGCTCTTGAGGAACGCTTGGCGACGGTGGACGCCGAGGTCCGGGGGCTGGCCAGCGAACTTGAAGCAGCCCGCGCCGAGGTACAGGCACGACAGGCGGCGGCGGAAGAGGCTGCCCATGCGCTGGGCATGGCCCAGGCTGCGCGCCAGGACCGCGACCGCTTGCTGGCTTCAATCAGCGCGCGCATATCCAGGGCCGAACAGGAGGCCGAAGGGCTTCTGGCCATGGAAGCCGAGCTGTGCGAGCGCATCGGGCGTCTGGAAGCCGAGATTGAAGCCACGCGCGCTCGTCAGGCTGACCTTGCTGCCCGGCGTCAAGAGGCTGAAGCGCAACGCGCTCGGCTCGCCAGTGCCCTGGCAGACGCCGAGGAAGCCCTTGCTACCTGCCGCGATAAAACCCGTCGGTCTGAACAGGTCCTAACCGAACACCGTGCAAAGCTTCAGTTCCTGCGCGAACGAATCGCAGCCCTTGAAGCCAGCCTTTCTACCCTCCAGGACATTGCTAAATCCCAGGCTGGCGGAGCTCAGGCGCTGGCCCGGGTCATGACCCTTGCGGCTGAGGGGAGTCTGCGTGGTATCCTGGGGCCGCTGGCCGAGCTACTCGACGTGCCGGAGAACCTTCAGGTGGCGGTTGCGACGGCCCTTGGCGAAAAGGCCCAATGGCTTGTGGTGCGGGACGACGAGGCTGCTGAAGCTGTGGCTTCTGTTGTCCGTTCGGAGCCTCTTGGCCGTCTGGGAATGTTCGTGCTTTCCTGGCTACCGGCGGACTGCTCGCCGGCAGAGTCTGTGCTGTCAGGTGAGCCAGGGATTCTCGGTCGGGCGGCAAGCATGGTGCGCGCGAGGGACGACCTTGGCGCTATCGTCGAGGCAGCGCTCGGTACGACAGTTATAGTAGATGACTTCGCAGTTGCACGTCGATTGGCTGCACAGCTTCCCCCAGGTTGGGCAGTGGTCACCACGGCTGGGGAGATGGTCACGGCGTCAGGAGGGCTGGTTGTGGGCCGTGGAGGGGGGCAAACGGCTGCGCTGGCGCAGGTAGGACGCTGGGCGCAACTGCAACGTCAGCTCCGGCTTGCCCGCGCGGCGGAAGAACGTCTGGCCGCTGTTGAGCAGTGTCTCGCCGACGAGGTTATCGCTGTCCAAGGCTCTCAGGAAAATGCTGCCGCTGCCCGCGAGGCGGCACTTCAGGCTCTCCGGCGTGCCGAAGGCGAAGCACAGCATCTGGCGGAGCGCATGCAGGCCGCCCAGGTCGCCATGCAAGACCTGGAGACGGACCTGTCTGTCCTCAGGTCGCGCTTGGAGAACCTGATCAGTCAGCGTGTCCTGGTTGAAGAGACCGCCGCGGGCTTGAGGACCGAACTGGAAGCCTTACGCGCCAGCGGCGAACCGGTCGACGTTGACCACTGGGAGTCTGCCGCGTCTGACGCCCGTTCGGCTTTGACTGTTGCCCAGATACACTTGGCTCAGCTCGAGCAGCGCTGCCAGGCCCTCGCCGAAGAACGCGAACGGGTGGCTCATGAGCTGGAGGCAGCGGTGAGCCGTGCCCAAGCAGCCGATGAGCGCGCAAGGGCCCTTGAGGCCAGGCTGACGGAAGCGCTCCAGACCCTTGCCAGCTTGCCGGGGGTGGAGCCTCTTGAGCAGCGGGCGGCTGCTGCAGCAGCACAACTGCGCTGCGAGCGTGATCAGGTTGAGGCCCTGCGCCGGCGACAGGCGGATTTGGAGTCGCGTTTAGATATACTGCGGCGCCGCGCGGAGGAGGCCTCGGAGGCTCAGCACCGTGCCGAGCTTGCCCTCGCCCGAGAAGAGGCGCAGCTGGCGGCTGTCGCGGAGCGTTTGATGGACCAGTTCGGCCTGACGCCCGACGCCGCTGCCAAATTCCTCGACGACAGTTTTTCTCGCCAGAAAGCTGAGGCCGAGGCTGAGCAGTTGAAGGAGCAGATGCGTGCCCTGGGCCCGGTCAATCTTGGCGCCGTTGAGGAGCTCGCCCGACTACAGGCACGCCTCGACTACCTTCAGGCTCAACTTGACGACGTCCTCCGCGCCCGCGAGGAGCTTTTGCAACTTATCAAAGACCTGGACGACGCTGCTCAGGATGCATTTCTGCGTACTTTCGAAGAAGTACAGGAGGCTTTCGGCGAGATTTTCCGCCGCCTGTTTGACGGCGGTGAGACGCGCCTGGAGTTAACTAACCCCGAGCAACCCCTTCTCGGTGGCGTGGACATAATCGTACGACCGCCCGGCAAGCGCGCTCAGAACATGATGCTCCTATCTGGCGGCGAAAAGGCGCTCACGGCTGTGGCCTTTCTTTACGCCCTTTTGAAGGTCCGCCCAAGCCCCTTCTGCGTGCTGGACGAGATAGATGCTGCCCTTGACGCCGCCAGCACCGAACGGTTCATATCTCTACTGCACGATTTCAGCGAGCGTACGCAGTTCATCATTGTGACGCACAACCCTCAGACAATCGCGGCGGCCGACCTGCTCTATGGCGTAACAATGCAGACGCCCGGAGTTTCCATGGTTCTTGCTGTGGAGCTGGAGGAGGCCCAGGAGCTTGCCCGCGAGGGCAGAAGGACACAGTTCAGGGTAGTTCCGGCGACCTGAGCTATTTGCAGTGTAGGGAAGAGGTTCTAACTGTGGCATCGCCAGACAATGGCGCGAGTCCAATGGCTCATTGACTGGCAAGATGCAGCGGGGAGCGAGTATAACCCGAAAGCGTCGAGCCCCTGAGACATCCAATGAAACTGTACAATACTCTTACAAGGCGCCCTGAAGACTTTGAGCCGCTGGACGGCCGCATTGTACGCATGTATACTTGCGGCCCCACTGTCTACGACGTCGCCCACATCGGCAATCTGCGCACCTTCGTGTTCAGCGACTTGTTGGCTCGTACACTTGCCTTCCTCGGCTGGGAAGTGCGCAACGTGATGAACATCACCGACGTGGACGACAAGACCATTGCAGGCGCACAGGCCAGAGGCCTCACCCTGCGTGAGTACACCCAAACCTACGAGCAACTTTTCTTTGAGGACCTGCGCACTATCGGCATCCGTCCGGCCTGGAAGTATCCCAGGGCCACCGAGCACATCTCCGACATGATACGTCTCGCTCAGACGCTTGTTGAGAAAGGTCATGCCTACGTTCGCGAGGGCAGCGTTTACTTCGACATCTCCACCTTCCCGCGCTACGGCGCCCTGTCCGGGGTTTCTGCAACTGCCGGGCAGGTCTACAGCCGCCTTGAAGCCGACGAATATGACCGCGACGACGTGCGCGACTTTGCCCTCTGGAAGGCTGCCAGGCCTGGCGAGCCTAGCTGGGACAGCCCCTGGGGTCCGGGCCGTCCCGGCTGGCATATCGAGTGCTCGGTCATGTCCACGAAATATCTGGGCAATACTCTCGACATACACGTCGGCGGCGTTGACCTTGTTTTCCCGCACCATGAGAATGAAATCGCCCAGACCGAGGCTGCCACCGGTGAAAGTTTCGTGCGGTTTTGGGTTCACGTGGAGCACCTGCTTGTGGACGGCCAGAAGATGTCAAAGTCTCTGGGCAACTTCTACACCCTCCGGGACCTCATCGCCCGCGGCTATGAGCCGAAAGCCATCCGCCACCAGCTAATGACCGCCCATTACCGCAAGCAACTGAACTTTACCCTTGACGGCCTTGCCCAGAGCACAGCGGCTATATTCCGCCTTTGGGACTTTGCGGACAGGCTGGAGGAGGTCGGGCGCGAGGGAGAAATCTCTGACGAAACCGCCGACGTGATTTCGACGGCTGAGCGCGACTTCGAGGCTGCCCTGCGCGACGACGTCAACGTTCCCGGGGCCCTGGCGGTAGTCTTTGACCTGGTTAGGGCCGTCAACCCTCGGCTGGCTCGTGATGAGACCACGCAGGGCGACGCTCAAGCTGTTCTTGGGTTCCTGAAACGTGCCGACGACGTGCTGGGCATAATGGAGCATGACCGGGGCGCTCTTGACGCCGACGTCGAGCGCCTGATCGCCGAGCGCGACCAGGCCCGAAAAGCCCGCGATTTCGACCGCGCTGACCGCATCCGCGCTGAACTTGCCAATCGTGGCATCATCCTCGAAGACACTCCTCACGGGACTCGCTGGCGACGCTCCTTCGACGTCGGATAGCCGCCTTTCGATCGCTCTTGCCAGCGACGAATATATGGGGTCAACGCGCACTAGGTAGACTCGGGTGGGCCTTGTCATACCCGGCCGTGGTGGGATGTTGGGCAAGCGTGTCGTGCAGACTACCGGCTGGCGCACAGTATGCTCTGTTGCTTTGCTAGTGGCCCACGTTTGAGCCAGACTTGTTGTGCAGCTCGTAGGCCGGGGGCACCCTTTGTCCTGCTGCTTTGCCAGCGGTCCGTCCTTGGGGCAGGCGCCAAGGTGCTGTTGTTTCGCCATCGTGAAGTGTTGTGGCGGGGTCATTGACCGCCTGGGCGTGGCCAGGATAGAGTCGATCGGGCGGCGTGCTTCATACCGCAGCAGTCCGGGGACGGAGGCTGGTATGGAACAAGTCCAGCAGATGCAACTTAGCGATTACGTTCGCGCGCTCGCCAGGCGCTGGGTCTTCGTGTTGCTTTTCACTCTTGCTGTGACCCTCACCGGCGGCATTTATTCTCTCACGGCCCCGCAGCGGTATGTGGCGAGTGCCCGCGTGTTGTTGCGGGGGGAAGCTCCGGGCTTGACAGTGGTCTTCGGTCAGCCGCGGTCCGACCGCTTTGGTTCGACCGGTCTTTCCCTGGACACTTATGCCAAGCTGATGACCAGTTCTGAGACTGCCAAGCGGGTTTCTCAACGGCTGGCAGCCCGAACAAGCGGCCAGCGCATAGTAGTAGACCCCGCCGAAGTCGTGCAATCTCTTCGTGCCATTACGGAACCCCCTGACGTCCTCCGTGTGGAAGCCGAGTCGCCAAGTCCCGAGCACGCCATCGCCATAGCCAACGAGGCAGCGGATAGCTTTGTATCACTCGTGGGCGACTTCCAGCGTGCTCAGGAAACGGCTGCCCGCCAGTTCATCGAGGAGCAGTTGAGGCTGACCGGAGACGAAATTGCCCAGCTCACCAAGCAACTACAAACATTGCGGGAGGCAGGCAACCTCGCCCCGGAGCAGCTTGCGGTGCCACTGAAGGCAGGCGGTGCTGACTACGTTAATCTGCTCCAGCGCTATACGGACCAGCTCACAGGTCTTGACAGTCAGATAGCGGCTGGGCAGCGTCAGCTTGCTGAGGTGCGTGCTCAACTGGCCAAACGCCGGCCCTTCAGGCTCCAGAAGACCCAGCGTGAGAATCCCTTGCGGGCTGAGCTTGACAAGCAACTGATTGCTTACCGTTCTGCCCTGGCTGACCTAACCAGCCGCTACACTAACGACCACCCGGCGGTGGCCGATACCAAGGCCCGCATTGCTGAGCTGGAAAAACTGATCGCTACCGTCCCGCCACTGGTAGAGTCAAGCACGAGCGCCGAGGACCCGGCCTATGATGCGCTCAACAAACGAGAACTTGAGTTACGCGAACAGCTTGCCGAATTGCGAGGGCAGCGCTCTGTGGTGGCGGCGGCAGTAGCACGGCTTCGCCAGCAGGCACGTGCCGGTGCCAGCATTCAACAACAAACCGAGGACCTGCAAGCCCGCCTGGAGATGCTTCGGGAAGTTCAGTCACGACTCGTGCGCGAGCTCCAGGTTCACAAAATGAACGAGGCCGTCAAGGCAGAAGTGGCCGCTGTTCTAGACCGCGCTGTGGTCGCCACTTCCATGACGCCACAACTGAGCAAAACTCTCCTGTTTTCGATGCTGCTAGGCTTCGTGGTGTCTGCTTTGCTGGCAGTCCTTCTGGAGCTAATGGACGACACCATCCGCGATCCTGACGATCTGCGCCGCTATACGGACCTGGCGTACCTGGGCATGGTCCCCCAAATGGACCAGATCGAGGACCCACTCGTTTTTGCGGCTGACCCAAGAAGCTCTTACGCCGAGGCTTATCGCTCGGTTCGCTCCCAGATGAATTTCCGTCTGTGGGAGAAGCCGGGCAAAGCGCTTCTGGTGACGAGCGCGTTGGCCAACGAGGGCAAAACCTTGACCTTGGCCAACATCGCCACGGCATACGCCCAGGCCGGGCAAAGCGTTCTCGTGGTGGACACGGACCTGCGTCGGCCGGCCTTACACAAACTCCTGGGAGTCTCCAACGACCGCGGCCTCACAAACGCCGTGGTCGGCGAGGTGCCGGTAGAAGAGGTAATCTACGAGACGCGGGTGCCCGGCCTGCGACTGGTCCCCAGTGGGCCGTTGCCGCCCAATCCCGCTGAACTGTTGGAAAGCGAAGCGGCCAGAGCTGTACTTCAGAAGCTCGCGGATAGCGCCGACGTCGTGTTCTTCGACACACCGCCCTGTCTGGTCATCAGTGACGCCGCAGTCTTGGCTCCGCTGGTGGACCACGTTGTACTGGTGTTGCATTCCGGTCAGGTCACTGCCCGCGAGTTAAGGCAGGCCAAGGAGACCCTCGAAGCCGGTCGGGCTTCCATTCTTGGCGTTGTCCT
>JANZZA010000013.1 GCA_026419655.1 Armatimonadota bacterium
GGAGTTGACCAGGAGCCTGCAGGCTGCTACATTGGGTGCCGTTGCGACCCTTCGAGGGGTACTTCTGCGAGCTGCGGGCTGACAGCAGCCTGGTATAGGTTTCTCCCACGAGCCAGGTTTGGTCCTGTTAGGCTGCCCGCAGTTGCCATTCTCATGCTCAAGGCACACTTGCCCATTGCCCGATTGCACGAAGTCTTAGACCGCCCGCTAGGGTGGGGCGACGCAGTCGTGTCGTTCGTGGTCTGCGTCATGCTTTACCTTGGGGTGAGGTTGGCGACGGGTGCTGAGGCCGTGATCAAGGGGCCGGAGATATCTCTTGCCCCTGCCGCCCTTCCTCTATACGCAGTCAGATCGCTGGGGCGCATGGTCGCGGCGTATGTCCTTTCGCTGGCGTTCACTCTGTTGTGTGGGTATGTGGCTGCATATAATCGGCGCGCGGAGAAGGTCGTGCTTCCGCTGCTGGACGTACTCCAGAGTGTCCCTATACTGTCTTTCTTGCCCGTGGTGGTGCTCAGTCTAAGCGCGGTGATGCCGGAAAGGCTGTCTGCTGAACTGGCCTCTGTGGTGCTGATCTTTACCAGCCAGGCTTGGAACATGACCTTCGCCTGGTACCAGTCCCTGCGGACAATTCCGGGCGACCTGCGGGAAGCGGCTACGGTTTTCCAGTTTGGCGGATGGCGGCGCTTCTGGACCATGGAACTGCCGTTTGGCGCCATCCCGCTGCTCTGGAACAGCATCATGAGCTGGGCGGGTGGCTGGTTCTTCCTGATGGCGGCTGAGATGTTCACCGTTGGAGAGCGTGATTTTCGTCTGCCCGGCCTAGGGTCATATCTGCAGGAGGCTGCCAGTCAGGGAAACATCCCGGCGGTGTTGTCGGGCCTGGGGTGTCTGACTGTGGTCATCATTATCCTCGACCAGCTACTATGGCGGCCCCTGCTGGCCTGGTCGGTTCGGTTCCGCTTAGGCGACGCCGGACAGGAAGCCGAAGCCAACTCCTGGTTCTATGACGCGCTGCGGCACTCGCGTCTGGTCGAAATGGTCCTCGGCGCTCTTCGACAGTTCAGACGCTGGGGCGAGGATTTAGCCGGCGGGCGTTCGCGTCCTGTACGGGTGTCCGGCACCCCACCCATATCATCGAGCACCCTTTGGCACCTGGTACGCATACCGGTGGGCGCGGTGGCGACCGCAGTTTTCGCATATGAGGGCTACCGGGCCTTAGGTATGCTGCTGACGGTGCCGCTGGGCCAGTGGCGAGCCATCCTGGTTGGCCTGGCGGCAACATGCGCAAGGGTCTTCGTAGCCCTGGGCATCGCTTTGGCCTGGACTTTGCCTGCTGGCATTCTCATGGGCATCCGTCCGCGGGTGCGGGCAGTCGCACAGCCACTGGCGCAAATCGCAGCCTCGATACCGGCAACAGCACTCTTCCCCGCAGTGCTTTTGCTGCTGCTGCGGCTGCCCGGAGGGCTAAATGTGGCTGCGGTGTTACTAATGCTCATGGGCACCCAGTGGTACCTGCTCTTCAACGCAATCGCCGGCGCGTCGGCCATACCTGTGGACCTTCGGCACACCGTGTTGTTGCTGCCGTTCAGCCGCCCGCAGCGGTGGCGGCTGCTGTTTCTGCCGGCCCTCTTTCCCTACCTAGTCACCGGAGGGCTAACAGCGGCGGGCGGGGCATGGAATGCCAGCATCGTCGCAGAGTACGTGCACTTCGGGGGCAAGGTGCAAAGCGTTACGGGGCTCGGGGCTCTCATCTCTCGCGCTACGGCAACCGGCGATTATCCGTTATTGCTTGCATCAACCCTGACAATGATTTTGACCGTGTCGCTGCTCAATCGTCTACTTTGGCGACGGCTCTACCGCGTAGCCGAACGACGTTTCCGAATGGAGTGAGCCACCCGATGACCGAGCATCTTCTGGAGCTGCGCGGCGTGAGTCAGGTATACGAGGGCCATTTCGTGGCCATAGAGAGCCTTGACCTCACCCTTGATGCAGGACAGTTTGTGGCCCTGCTTGGTCCCTCCGGTTGCGGCAAGAGCACGCTGTTGCGCATCATCACCGGCCTGCAGCGGCCCACCGAGGGGCAAGTGCTGTACCGTGGCACTCCGCTGCAAGGTGTGAATCCGAACGCGACAATAGTTTTCCAGACCTTTGCTCTTTTCCCATGGTTGACCGCAGCAGAGAACGTGGAGGTCGTGCTCAAGGCGCGGGGGATACCTCGCCTGGTCCGCGCTGCGCGGACTATGGAGCTACTCGACCGGGTCGGGCTTGACGGCTTCGAGAATGCTTATCCGCGAGAGCTGTCGGGTGGAATGCGCCAGAAGGTGGCCTTCGCCAGGGCCATGGCGGTGGAGCCCGAGCTGCTGTGCATGGATGAGCCTTTTTCCGCGCTGGACGTTTTGAGCGCCGCCAGCCTCCGCGCCGAGCTGCTCGAACTCTGGGTGCAGCGCCAGATACCGACCCAGGGCATACTCCTGGTGACCCATGACATTGAAGAAGCCGTGCTTATGGCGGACCGTATCGTTGTCATGGACAAGAATCCGGGCCGCATTATTGCCGATCTGGCTGTTGACATGCCCCACCCGCGGGACAAAAAGGGGCAAAATTTCCTCGAGAAGGTTGACCAGATCTACGGCCTGCTTGCAGGCACGACGCAGCCAGAGCACATCGAGGTTGGAACAGCGCCTGGAGAGCCCGGACCGAAACGGCTGCTGCCGCGCGTCAGCTTCGCGGATATCACGGCTTTGCTGGAACACCTGGCCGAGGAAGCCCATGGCAGATACGATATCTATCACCTGGCTCAGGAGCTCGGCGTTGATTCAGACCACTTGCTGCGCACCACTGAAGCGGCAGAACTGCTAGGCCTTGTGAGCATAGCTGAGGGAGACATACTTCTCACACCGCTGGGCGAGGCAATGGCAGAGGCGAGCATCACAGCTCGTAAAGAAATCGCCGCGGCTCGAATTCGCCGGTTGCCCATGTTTCGCTGGGTGCTGAGTATGCTCAAGGCTGCCGATACCCATTCTTTGAATGCTGAGGTGCTGGAGACAGCGCTGGAGCTTCATTTTCCCGCAGAGGAGGCCCGCCGCCAGCTCTCCACGCTCATAGACTGGGGGCGGTATGCCGAAGTATTCGCCTACGACGACGGCAGGAGGGTCTTCTATCTGGAGCCGCTGCCGAGTGCCATGTCCAGCCAGGATTAGCGCATCGGCCCATTATCAGGCTAAGTCTTATTGGGTACCATTTCTTCTGGGCAGATAACAATGAGACAGCGCCTTCCCGTGGTCTTGCTGGCTAGCACTTTGGCGACTTTATGCAGTGGCCCGCGGGTGCCTGCCGCCGCAGGCGCGACCGTCATTAGCGTCACTGACTTCGGCGCCACCGGCGACGGAGTTACGGACGACCGCCCTGCCATCCAAGCGGCCCTTGACGCCCTCGCGGCAAAAGGTGGCGGTACGCTCCGGATACCAAAAGGGACCTACCTGCTGGACTCGTATAAGCCCGCCGTCCATCCCTGGGGCTTTTACAACCTGCTTGTTGGATCCAATATCCACATTGAAGGCGAGCCAGGCGCTACGCTACTGCAGGGCCCCAAGGGCCGCGCACCCTTACCGCCGGGGGCTGATTATGTCGTCAATGCCGTGCTCGTCGTGGGCACGCCCCTGTATGCCGTCGTCACCTTCCAGAACACCGACTTCAACGGTGGCTTCCATCCTCTGCACCCAACCGAGACTGGCAAAGAGGAAGTACGGCTGACCGACGCGGCGGATTCAGCCCACTTCGCGCCCGGGGATTACGTCGCAATTTACGCAACCACCACCGGCGACGTACTTCCCACTGAGGTCTCTCGCGTCACCGAAGTCAGCGCCGACGGGCTGCTGAAACTTGCCTTTCCACTGGCACGGTCTTTTGCGGAGCCAAAAATCGCCAACGTCACCCGCCTCATGACCTGCGACGTGAGCCTGAAAAATCTGACCATCCAGGGCGCAATCCCCCTGACGGTCATGGAAACCTTTGGGTTCTCCGCGGAAAACTGCCTCTTTCTGGCGGATACGAATATCCCATGGCCCAACGTAGTGACGGTATTCGGCTGCAACACGATGCGGGCGTTTCGCTTTGTTGGCAATGAGATAGGGTCGGTAGGGCCAGGATATGTCGGAATAGAGCTGCCCCAGCGCAACAGTCAGGACGGACTGTTCGAGCGCAACACAGTCCGGGCTATCTCGGTTGGCTTCGGCGAGTACGGCGCCCACTGGCAGTTTCTCGACAACCGTTTCTTCCTCTATCCCCGGCCGGAAACTGCCGTGGCAATAAGCATCACCGGGCTGGATGTGACCTTCTCGCGAAACTACGTCCATTGCGGAAAGCTGACAGGCGGCGAGGGCTGGGGCTCTGTACTCACCGACTTTTACGCACCGGGTGACTATGCTCCTTACATCGGCCAGATACGCATTACGGACAACACAATCGAATGTGAGCTGGGCGGCGCTTATTGTATCCGCACTGGCAGCCGCGACCCGGTGATAGCTGGCAACCGGTTGACGGTTCGCGGTCCCGGGGCGGCCATCCGCCTCGACGGCGAAGATGTTACGGCGTCCGTTACGGACAACGACATCAACGTTGACGTGGGCACCGGCATCATGCTGGAGACTTATGGTAACGACCGCTCGACGGTGGCCCGCAACAAGATTTCCGCGACTAACGGCACCATGGGCATCCACATCGCCTGGCCGTCAAAAAACCGGCGCGTCGAGGATAACACCATCACTGGCTTCGCCCAGGACGTGGTGCTGGAGCACGGCAAGTGACCAGGGCCTGAGCACCAAGAATCTGTGCGCCCAGACCACAGATTGGGCCTCGCGCTCAGCCGACAGGCACTCAACCTAAACACCCTGCAGTTGGCAACGGCACCCGAAAGCCTGGGCAGGCGGCCCGGAAGACAACCTCTCGCTAGGGGCTTACCCAAAACGGGGCTTACATGGGCCTTCTCGTGAAAAGCTCTTGCGGGCAGTTCCCACGCCTTCCCCGACAATCAGTTCTCCACAGGCGGCTACTGCCGATCACAGGGCGTCAGCTCGGGTGATGCGGGCGTCTTCGGGCCAACCTAATATGTATTGCGGGCTGTTGGTGAGCGCGAGCGTTATCTCTCCCCTCTCGCCGCCGACTTGCGAGCGATTCCCGTAAAGGTCAGCGATTACGAGACGGTTGGCGGCCGTGGTGATGCTAATCCTCTCGGCTGCGCGGGTTGTCCAGCACACGGCGACCGGGCCGTTGTCAGAGCCAAATACATAAATGCGTGCGGTGTCACTTGGAACCATCAGGCGCTGGCGAAAGGTTGCTGTACCAAGCGCCCTGGCCATCATGGCATGCGCAATGCCAGGCAATAGCGGAGCTTTACCACGTGATACGGGCGCTCCAGCATGTACGAAGAATCGCTCCACGCCCTCGGCCATCTCCATGACAAACTGGCGCACCAGATAACGCGCCGCGCGGTCTTCTGTAGTCGGCCAAATGGCACCGTAGGTGCAGTCCATCTCTGGCTCACGCCTGGTTATCTCGCACCGCGCGAAGAAGGGATGTGCAGGCTGGCCTTCAGCACGCCGGCGCAGATTTTCCTGAAACTGCTCCCAGGTCATCGGCCTGCCAGCCACTCTCGGCGGAATGGGAAAGCCGACCTCTGTGTCCCACATCGGCAGAGGCCGGCCGTACTTTTCCATCAGCCTCACTGTATCGGCGACCAGGGCATCGCAGCGATATGCCTCTGGCGGGGCGTAGGCATAGTTGTGAAAGGCAAGCACGTCCATATATTCCAGCCCGCCAAGCTTGAGTACCTCTTCGGTAAAATGCAGCCAGATAGGGCAGCCCGCTATGCCGACAACTACTGCCTGCGGGTCAACCCGCTTGATGGTCTCGTAGCCCACCTTGAGGACATCAACATACTGCTGAGGCGTGCCGATGAAGTGCCCGCTATTGGCTTCGTTCCAGATTTCCCAGTGCTTCACGCGGTCGCCGTAGCGGCGCACCACGGCCTCGACATATCGCGCCCAGGCCCCCAGGTCCGCTGGCGGATACTGCCATGCCAGTTGGCCGGAGTCGTACAGGGCCGCCAGGCCGTCCCCATACCAGGACCGCAAACGCTCATCAGCCAGCACCGTCTCCCTATCGGGTATCGAAGAAACCCACCCCGGCGTGAAACACAAGCACCAGAGTATGGCCTCGCCGCGCTCCAGGGCTTCTTCCACTAGCCGGTCAGTTTCCTCCCAGTTATACTTGCCCGGCTCTGGCTCCATCTTGGGCCAGGTGGTGGGATAATCCCAAAGGCGGTTCCATTTCATGCCAATGAGCTCGCTGCCGGGCATGTAGTACGTGGGCTGGCCGCCGAAGTGGGAGGCCCCGGGGATTTGCTGCAGCGGCGGCAGCGGCTCAATGATGGCAAAGCACGGAAGCCGCCTGCGGAAGATTTCCTCACCCTGAGCCTCAACGCTCAGGGTCGGCATATAAAGCCCGCGCACGCCCAGCTTCACCGGCAATGCAGTCGTAGCCTCACCTCTGGCAGGCACGGTCACCTGTGCCTCCGGAGAGGTAGTCGTGCCCGCCCCGTGAAGTTCCATGGCCAGGTGCAACCTGCATTTCATCGGGCGGGCTGTCCTGTTGACGATTCGGCAGGAAATGTCGAAGGGCTGGTCCGCTGCAAAGAAATGAGCACGCCGGGGCGGATAGCTAACTTCTACTTCGAGGTTCCGCCTCGCAGGCTGGCGTTCCGCATCGCTCGCGTGAGGGAAAAATTGCCGCGCAACCTTTGAGATCCGCAGAAATCCCAGGGCACCATTGAGGAAATAGTCGGGGCCCGACAGGTAACCTATCATCATGCCGCTAGGTCCTGGAGCGATTCCCCCCGCCCATTCCATCGCCCCATCTTCCTCGCCATTCACGTACACGCACATTGTCTGCCCGTCATAAGTGGCGGCGATGTGCGTCCACTCGCCGATACGCACCGGCGTGCGACCTGTAAGGCTTACCATCCTGTGCCCGGCCGGGTCGGAAATCTGAAACTCCACGCGGCAATCCTCCTGGCCGACCAGCCCAAGCCGGCACCCGGCCTGCAAGTACTCAAATTGCTCGAATATACCGTGGACGCCGCCCGGCGACGGGCCGTCCAGGAAGACCAGGGCTTCGATGGTGACCGGCGAAGACAGCGGAGGCAGAGAAGTTAAATACATAGTCTTCCCGTCGAAGATGAGCCCCCAATCCTTCTGCATGGGCGGCGGGTCGTCCATACCGAGGCGCAAGTCCCCACCGCCACACTGGTCCACTAAGGCCTCGTCGGTGCCTGTGCGGAAATCGTAGAGAGCGATGGTGTGCTCGTCCTTCAGCGGAAACTGGGCATGCAGGAGCGACGCCTCGGCTGCGAACAACCAGGAGGCCAGGAAAACCCGAATCGCTGCTCTCATCGGTGTTTACTCCTTTTGTCTGCGGGCGCGCATGTTCTTTTTAAGCTCTTAGCGCGCCTCTGGCCGGAGGGTAAGTATATCTCAACTGTCTTCCACCCAGGGCAAGCAAGCTGGTAGCGGCCATGTCCCGGCGCCTCATCTTTCGCGATTCCACCGGAAGGCATGCGTTTTCAATCCGCGCGCTGGCTGGCCCACCGTCCTGGCGGTGACTATCGGTGTCAAGGTGCGGGACGATGACCCGACAAGTGGGAAGGGATGGAAACAGCACGAGAAAGTTTGGGAAGAGGGTCTGGGGGAGAACCCTTTTCAAAGGGGTTCCCCCAGAACAGGATGTCTTTTGTGTGTCTCTGCGGCGTCCGAGAAGGGCTTTAGAAAAGTCTCTCCTCACCCTGTCTCTTATACACATCTGACGCTGCCGACGAGCG
>JANZZA010000041.1 GCA_026419655.1 Armatimonadota bacterium
AGCGGCAGGCGCAAAGGAACGGATGTCCCGCTGGGCGGGGCGTCAAGTTCTGTCCTCACCCCTTGAACCTCGACCGTCATCTTCTCACGCCGGCCAGCCTTCCCGGTCACCTGCAGGACAACATCGTCAACCGACGCCAGAAAGATGTTGTCCACAGTGACTGGCACGGCCGGCTGGACCCCGACGCGCCTGAGAAAGGCAGGCTGCTCGCCCGTTTCCGCCAGCGGCAGGACCCAGTAGACAGGCAGGCGGCCCACAGGGACCTCATGGGCGCGCAGCGGCCGCAGGAAACTATCAAACCACTTCCCCGGCGGGGCATCTTTTGGCGGCGTCAGACGAAGGTCGTCCCCGACGCTCCAGAAAACCACGACCAGCTCTTTGCGCTCATCGCAGACAAAGCTTGCCCGCCAAAGGTCGCCGCGAGAGACGGCCGGGCCTGCGGTACGGGTCGGCTCAAGCAGATAGGCCGCTGTAGCATAGGCCATGGCCGCCGGGAGGGGATAGGGCGGCTCGCCGCGCAGCAGGCCGTACTCATAACCACCCTCATTGCAACCCTGGAGCGTGAACCAGATGAACTTTTCGACGCCCTGGACGCTCTTTGCCAGCACAAGAGCCTGGGCGGCGCAGGCGGCGAAGTCAAGCGAATAGGAGCTGAGCGGGTCGAGGGTATTGAGCAGCCCCCAGCCAAGCTCGCCAATCCACATGCGCCGGGGCTTGCCGTGCTCTTCGAGGAGGCGAAGGGCCGCCTGGCAGTGCTCGTGGAGCTTGTTCTCTACCGGCCACCACGAGACCGCGTCAGGGCCGAAATAGCGCAACCCGGAGTAAGGATGGCCGGTGTACAGGTCGAGGTAGCGGGCGGCCTTTTCGTAAACGGCGCGGGTGAAGGGCAGGCCGCCGTCAAAATCTCCGCCGCTAACGTCGCAGCCAGCGACGACGCAGTCCGGGTCGCCAGCCTTCAGGCCCTCGTAGCCCGCCTGAAGAAGCTTGCAGTAATACTCCACACCCTCGGCGAAGGGCAGGCCCGGCTGCCAGGAGCACGTCAGGTCCGGCTCGTTCTGGATTTCGTAGGCCGCGACCTTGCCGCGATAGCGCTCGGCGGCCAGGCGGCAGTGCTCCCGCCAAAGGTCGAGCTTTTCCGGGTCAGGAAGGTTGGCCAGCAGCGGCTTGCCCTCGACCTGCCAGGCGGCGTAAGGCGGAGCGATGGCATCGAGCAGGAAAAGCACGGACATGTTATGCTTCACGGCCGCCTGGACCGGAGGGTCGTAGGACGACTCCCAAAGGACTTCGCCCTGGCGGGGCGAGGCCCACCGCCAGCCGGTAGCAATGCGCACGGATTTTGCACCCAGGCGCTCGGCGGCTTCCATGTCGGGGATGACCTGAAGGCCAAAGTAGGCCTCGGGAGCTGGCCTGCCCCAGTGGCGCGGACGAGGGACCACAGCCAAGCCGCCCGTGCCCGTACCCAGGACCGCGCCGTCGGTGCCCGCGGCCCGCGCCCGCAAGCACCAGTAGCCGACCCTCTCCGTGGCTAAGGGCACTGGTAGCCTCTGAGACTGCCAGCCGTCCACGCGCAGTTTCTTGGCCAGGACCTTTCGCGGCTCTCCACCCGGTGCCTGGCTGGTCACCTCCACCGCCACGTCGAAGCGCTCCGCAACCCGATTGGTCACGCGCAACTGGTAGCCCGCCGTCTCGCGCGGAAAAGCAATTCCACACGGCACGCCTGGCTCAAAGCGGAGGAAAAATCGCTCTCCCGGGGCGACGGAATCTACGACCGCGTACAGGTTGCTGATGCGGAAGGATGCTTCGTCGGGGCCGCGCCACGTCGCTATGAGGACAGCTTCAAGGGGCAGATGGAAATTGCCGTCGGCTGCGCCGCTCCAGTGGCCCGGAAAGTTTTCGGGCTTGACCTCAATCTCGACCTGTGTCCACTCGCCGCGCCGGGCGGAGAAGGTGCCGAGATGTTCCTGGCCGGTCGCGTCGCGCAAGCGCACAATGCCGCCGTCGCGGTCGGCGAATTTTATGAAGAAGCCAATGGCGCGGGCCTCGCGGATGACGCCGTGAAAATGAAGGCCGGCGTAGCGGCTCTCGCCTGCGAAACGGAAACGTCCCTCGAGGCACGGGCCACGCTCCGGGTCGGTGACTGCAGAGGCTTCGCCGACTGCCCCCGGAAACTCGCCACCCACGTTGACGCTCCAGGCAAGCATGTCGGCGGCCGGGTCAATCAGCAGCTTCTCGGCCTGGCCCGAGGCTGCCGCCATCATAAGGGCACACAACAACCACATTCGGCGCATCCCAGATCTCCTCCGTCAACTGAATCTTCTGGGGGAAACCCTCTTTGAAAAGGGTTCTCCCCCAGGCCCCCTTCCCAAACTTTTTCCACTATCAGCCGGGCCTAAAACGCACCAGCACCTTGCTGCCTTTCGCAGGTAGCGGCGTCGGCGAACCTCCGCCAGGGAGTACGAGCATTTACGGGGAGGGGATGCAGGGGGAACCCCGCTATTTGCCCAAAGGGGGGGCCCCCTGCCCGTAGCTGGGGGGAACCCTTTGAAAAGGGTTGTCCCCCAGACCCCCTTCCCAAACTTTCTCGTGCCGCTGCCACCACGCACGCCCAGGGTCGGGCAAGCCCGGCCGCCCCGCAAATACCAGCCCCCGCGCTTACAGCCCTTCGCGCAGGAACTGCCCCAGGCGCTGGAGCTGAGCGATGCTTTCTTGCGGCACAAGGCCGTCAAGGCCAATCGGCAAGTTGATGGTCACCGCGCCGCCCACCTTCTTGCAGGCGGCGACGAAGCGGAATAAGTCGTCGTCGGAATAGTGCCGTGCCGGGCCGCCGTCAAAGGCACTGTCCACAGGCACCAGCGCGTGCCATTGAACGCCCTCCACGAAGCGCGAGTCAGGCAGATACGGCCGGGCTTGCTCGCCTTTGCCGAGCAGTATCTGGCTGCCCACCAGGTCGTGCACCTCGCCGGGAAGATAATCCTCAAGCGGCGTGACCGGCTTGATTTTGCCAATGCAGAAGGAACCATCGTTGAAGGCCACGATGGCGTCGGGATTGCCGGCGCGAGCAGCAGCTATCCAGGCCGGCCAGTCGTAATAACGATTGTGGAAGGCATCCCACTCATAACAGCCGTCAAACCACCAGCCATCGCACAGACGGCCCAG
>JANZZA010000008.1 GCA_026419655.1 Armatimonadota bacterium
GGCTTTATGAGACTGCTGTGAAGCTTCTGCGGCCCGTGGCCAGCATGCCCACGCACGACCTGCACGGTCCGGCTCTGGGGCTCATCGGCAATTGCCATGCTCGCCTGGGCAATGATAAGGAAGCCCGGAAGGCCTGGGAAGCTCTTGCCCAAATGCATCCGGATGGGGGCCTCGCCGACGGCGCTCATCTATTCCTTGCCTCGCTGGGGCAGGAAGAGCCCCTGGCAGCATTGCCGGGCGACTTACCTCTGCCGCCGGCAAATATGTATGTCCAGGTGCTCGACCGCGTAACGGTCCTTTGTCCCTGGACGGTCTCTGCCACCATGCGGGCTTATAACCTGCCCAACATCTGGGAGCGTTCGCAGGCCATCCTTGAAGATTGGACGGGGGTGAAGCCCGGCCAGCAGCCGGTGATATACATAAGCATCTCGGGCGGCTCCTCCGCTGGCTATCCAATCCGACTCTGCGCGTGCCGCATAAAGGACCCGCCGGACTGGGCTGCGGGATTTGCTGAGCTGGCGGCCGTGCAGCTCCGGGAAGCCTGTGGCGAGAACATTGCCAGGCTACCAGCCCTCGTGCAGGGCATTGCCAGATTCACCGCCGCCTCGCTCCAGTATGACCTGGTAACCGAAACCCGGGACGCCATCGGTAGCGCCGCCGCCGTTGTCCTGCCCCAGCAGGACGTCATCAACACCCGCGAGGCAGCCGTGCGGGCCTTTGACGAGTTTGTGCGCGAAGGCTCCGATATAAACAAGCTCAACGCGGACGTGGTCTGCGGCCTGCTGTTCAAGCTACTGGACGTGCAGGGGCTGGCCAAAGACCGGCTCATTGACCGCGAGCCATATCGGCCACTGTTTGCCGCGCTGAAGGCGGCGGCCGAGGAAATGTCGCCCGAGCAGGCGCTGCTGGTTGCCGTGGACAAGGCCTTCGGCGGACAGGCCCGCGGACATCTGGAAGGCTGGCGGCTGGCTGCGGCTGAGCGGCTTTCGCAAGCTCCTTAGCACCACTGCGCACGCGGAAAATCAAGGGCGGCGCCTTCTCAGGGGCGCCGCCCTGCTTATTTTTGGTTATCGCTCTTCCTCTCCAGGCCGCGGTGGACTAGTGGAATCGCCAGCTTTCTAGCTTTGGTGACTGTTGCACAACCCACCTTTGCGCACGCTGACTTTACTAGCGAGTACAACCTTGGGGCCGCAAGGACAAGACCTTCCGCGCCGGTCAGCCGGAAATGGGCCTTTCACAACAGTCTCCTTCGGAGAGTGTTGCAAAACCTAGTGTCGGCTTATCTAGACCGAGGAAGGTATACAACGCTTTACGACTGACCTTTTACCCGCGATTTCCTCTGGCGGCGGCGAAAGCGACTTTTGCAACAGTCTCCTTCGAAAAGGGCTTTCCGCCTGCCCCCGTTGCCCGACTTTTTGGTGCGACTTCTGGAGTGCGTGCTGTTACCGCATAGCCCTGAGCGCCGGGCTACAGGTACCATCACGCACGGCTGCGAACTTACTTGCCCATCGCGCGGAGGTTATCCAGGCAGCGCTTGACACATTCCAGCGGCGGGTAGGCGTAACTTTCCTGCTCGACGACGTAGACTTCGGTGCCGCCTGTCGTCTCGCAGAGACGGAAGATGTCGTTCCAGGGAATGTCGCCCTCGCCGATTAAGGCCTTGTCGTTGGTGGCGGAAAATTCTTTCAGGTGCACGCTCCTGGCGCGGCCTGGGTAGCGCTCCAGGTACGGGACGGGATTGGCGCCGCCGTGCATGGCGTTGCCCGTGTCAAACTGCATGATAACGTCAGGGCAAGTGTTGCCGAAGAACAGGTCCCACCCAGTCTCGCCGTCGAAAAGTTGAAACTCGTGGGTGTGATTGTGATAGCCTACCTGCAGGCCGAGAGGCCGCAGTCTGTCCGCCAGCTCGCTGAATAGCTCTGCCGTCTCCAGCCAGTGCTCCTTGCTGTCACAGCGCTCGGGGGCCAGGCCGGGTACTATGAGTCTGTGGCAGCCGAGGGTCTGGTGGAACTCCACGGTTGGCTCGAAAGCGTCGCCCAGGAGAGCGTCCAGGCCGATGTGCGTCCCCGCACAGACCAGCCCGCAGTCGTCGAGCAGCTTGCGAAGGTCGGCGGCGCTCCAATTGTAGTAGCCGGCGAACTCAACGCCTTCGTAGCCCATGTCTGCGACGGCTCTCACAGTCCCTGCCAGGTCCCGCGCGCAGTCCTCGCGCACCGAGTAAAGCTGAAGGGCTATCGGGATGCGTGCCATATCATTTCTCACCTCTCACAGGGTCGGGTCAAATT
>JANZZA010000115.1 GCA_026419655.1 Armatimonadota bacterium
CACTACGGCAGCCCCCCTGTCTTGCCGCTGCGCCCCAGGGATTTGGCAAGCTATCTACCGGCCGAGAAGAAGTACTGGACCTGCCCCAGGACAGGCCGGCTGTATGAGGTTGCCATCCGAGGGAACACTCCACCCGCGGCCCTCGGTACTCTGGCCTGGGATGCAGCAACTACAAGAGCGCCGCACAAGACCAGGTGGCACGTCCTGCGAGAGGACGGGAGTGTGGTGGCGAACTCGTCGCCCCCAGCGCCGGGCAAATCCGTGGAAATCGCGCCGGCATCCGCACGATGACCGGCGCGTGGCCCTCCCTGGCGTCACGCAATAGCAATCATCCGCTCAACTGCTTGCCGGGCCCGCACCAATACGTCAGAAGGAAGCTGTATCTCGCTAACGTTGTCCGCGAGGCTGGCGACGATTTTCTCTAGAGTTATCCTTTTCATGTTCGGGCAAGCCGCCTCAGGGAATACGTAGAACCGCTTGCCGGGGTTTTCCTTGGCGAGGCGGTAGCCGAGGCCCCACTCCGTCGCGAGGATGAACTCGCTCTCTGACCGCTCAGCGGCAGCCTTAACCATGCCGCTTGTAGAAGCCACAATGTCGGCCACATCAACGACTTCGGGAGGACACTCGGGATGACATATGGCCACAGCCTCGGGGTGGGCAGCTTTGGCTTCGAGAACCATGTCCGCCGTGAACAGAGCATGGGTGGGGCAAAAGCCCCTGTAACCTATGATTTCCTTATCTGTATGCCGCTGGACATAGTGGGCCAGATAGCGGTCGGGGATAAACAGTAGGCGGTCGGCGTCTAGGCTATTGATGACCTTGACGGCATTGGCAGACGTGCAGCATATGTCCACTTCGGCTTTAACTTCCGCGCTGGTATTCACGTAGGCCACCACGGGGAGACCCGGGTACGGTGCGCGGAAGCGCCGCAGCAGGTCGGGGGTAATCATGTCGGCCATGGGGCAGCCCGCATTTATGTCGGGGAGGAGTACGAGACGCTCTGGGCTGAGGATCTTTGCAGTTTCGGCCATGAAGTGCACGCCACAGAAAACTATGACCTCGGCGTCGGTTGCAGCGGCCTTTCGACTCAGCTCAAGGGAATCGCCGAGAAAGTCAGCCACGTCCTGGGTTTCGGGTAGCTGATAATTGTGGGCCAGGATGATGGCCCTGCGCCGCCGCTTCAGCTCCTGGACGGCGGCTGCTAAAGCCGGGCGGGCGTCCGCCGGCGTTTGGCCGGGAAACTCTTGTACGTAATCGCGGATCTCGATGAACATCGCTTGCCGTCCCTTCCAGGGTATCCAAGAGTCACTTGCTTGCCGGCTTGGTTGGCCTGGATGGCTCGCCGCCGTATGGAAGAGGGATGTATTGGACCGTTGGTCGTCGCTGGACCGGCTGGGGATAGAGAGCCATCAAAGTGTGCACCGTCTGAGGCACGCCTGTAGTGACCGGCAGACCCAACTCCTGGGCGCGTTCGACAGAGATGGGATAGTCATGTGTCCAGCGGCCCTCGGTCAGGGTAGTGGCAACCTGGGCTGCGGTGTCCGGGTCCAGGCGCTGCTTGAGGAGTTCCGTTACGAATTCCCGCACCTGAGCAATGGCTTTTTGTGCGACGTCGGCGAGAATCAGCGTGCGGTCATCCAATTCATTGATGCTTTTGCGCTCGACGGCCTTTAGGATGGATACGGCGGGGTATTCGCCTATTTGTGGGTCCAGTGGCCCTAAGACGGCGTCTTCATCCATGCAGATTTCGTCTGCCGCGAGAGCAATCAGCGTCCCGCCCGACATGGCATAATGGGGGATGAACACTGTGACCTTTCCCTTGTGCCGAAGCAAGGCCATGGCAATCTGTTCGGCCGCGATAACCAGTCCGCCGGGAGTGTGCAGGATAATGTCAATAGGCATGTCGTCAGCGGTCATGCGGATGGCCCGCAGCACATCCTCGGAGTCGTCTATGTCAATGTAGCGTAGGATGGGGAAACCCAAAAGAGCCATGGACTCCTGGCGATGGATTAGGGCGATGGCGCGGCTGCCACGTTCCTTTTCAAGTTGCTGAAGCATACGCAGCCGGGCTGCCTCTAGCATTCTCTGCTGTACGAGAGGCATGAATAGACTAGCGAGGACCACGAACCAGATGAGTTGCGTGAGCCATTCCACTGCCCTCACCTCACCGCGTCGGCAGAACGTCGTAAGGATAACGGCACGGCCCCCGCGCAGGGCAAAGGAATCTGACGAGCAGGATGCCGGCCACGAAGCCACCCACGTGGGCCCACCAGGCGATCCCGCCAGTAGCTCCCGCGATCGCGCCGGGCAGGCTCATCATGCCGGCCAAAAACTGGAATACAAACCACAGGCCGAGGAACAACATGGCCGGCACCTCAACCACCCAGGCCATGAGGAAGCCCCATACAAGGGTGGCTATCCGGGCCAGGGGAAAAAGCACAAAATAGGCACCTAAGACGCCCGCTATGGCACCGCTAGCGCCCACCACCGGGACCGGCGAGCCGACATTGAACAGTATATGCGTGAGTGCGCTGGCGAGTCCGCACAGCAAATAGAACGCCAGATACCGCAAGTGACCAAGACGGTCCTCAACGTTGTCGCCGAACAAATACAGGAACCACATGTTGCCGAGAATATGAAGCCAGCCGCCGTGAAGAAACATGCTGGAGAGGATGGTCAAGCCCGCAGGCGAGAAAAGCCCCTCGTAAGCCAGGCGAGCCGGGACCAAGCCCCACCGGGAAACAAATTCTTCTAGTGCCGCGCCACGACTTACCTCGTACGCAAAGACTACGAAGTTGGCCCAGATCAACAGATTAGTGACCAGGGGATAAGTCCGACTTGGCACGTTATCCCGCAGCGGAATCATGGTCTTGGCAAAGCAGGCGAAGCTTTACAACTACTCTCGCCAGAGATTGCTGCCGTGTCTGTGGACACCCCAGCCAGCGGCGCTGATCCATCACGCTCGGCAGCAAACCAACCTGGTCGCAAAGCAACAAACACCGTGTAGAGAGAATAACTGGGTTGTCCTGGTAGGTCAACAAAGAGCGCAGCAGGGCACTGCTTAGTCGTGTGGGAGACTGTTGCAAAAATCACAGAGGCGTAGTTCCCAGTCCGTGAACGGCACAGATTTGTGCCGGCAGCCTACACTCGCTGGGAGCGATTTTTCAGCAAAAAGCGAGTCTTGCAGCAGTAACTATGGAAAATTGTTTTCGCTATGCTGGCCAAAGGTAAGGCGACCGGCAAGGAGTTTTTCCGGTATCCGATAGGACACCATTGTAAAAGCTATTGTCGGCTTATCCAGAGGGAAGGAAGTGTGCAACACTGCGCGTGCCTGACCTTTTACCGGTAGTTGCCTACGTGGGCCGGGAAAATAGCTTATGCAAGAGTCTCCTGGAGGAAACCGAGTGGTGACTGTTGCACAACCCACCTTTGCGCGTGCTGACTTCCATATTGAGTACCATCATCGGGCCGCAAGCGTAAAATTCTCTGCGCTGGGCAGCCCGGAAATGAGCGTTTTGCAAGAGCCTCCTGTGAAAAGGTTTATCGCACAGCACCCCTTGTCAAAGTCCTTCGGCCTGCTCTCGGCACACGGGCCTGTGAATAAGAGGCACGTGATAAGCGACTGGTCCGTCAGGTTGTGTGCTTGCGGATTCGCTGCGCGACTTCTTCATAGAAGCGGTCTACGTGTTCCCTGACGTAGGCGACGGGGTCCTTAGACGTGTCGTGGATGAGGGGCGTCAGGTCCATCGCGTATATCATCGCAGTGGCAATGTCCACGCCGTGGGACTCGAAGTAGGTGGCATTGGCCCGGCGACGGCCGAGCGTAGCGAGGTCGTAGCGTTTCCCGCCGCAGATTTGGGAGTCGAAGACGCCTGTAAGAGCGGCAGCGAGGTTTTCGTGAGGACTGACGTCAAAAACGACTTTGTCCGCATCGCACATCCAGTCCAGGTCACGCCACACCTCGCATCCGTAGAGCGCCTCCGGACGCGCTTCTTCGGGAAGCTCGCGAAGAGCCTGGATGACCCGGAGTGCCACAGCTACATGCGTGTCGTGCTTGTCGGCAAGGTTGTGCGTGTAGATAACCTTGGGTTGGGCCGCCGCGATAACCGTCTTCAGGTCGGCAACTGGAGCCGCATTGGCGGGGTCCTTTACTTCTTTGCTGGCAAAATCCAGCAGGACCTGGGCGCTGTACTCGCCAATCACAGCAGCCTTCTTCTGTTCGGCACGCCGCACTTCTCGCATCATCTCGTCCGTGTAGTCAGCGTACAGGTCGGCCCGTGGCGCACCAGCCCCGTCGGTCACCGTCACTCCGGTAAACCAGTTCTCCCTGGACTGAAAGCACTTGAGGATACCGTCATAGGCCATGATCTCCAGGTCATCCTGATGCGTGCCAATACCCATGTGGGTGGTTCTAGCTAAAGCTTCCTCAACGGGCGTGCCGTCCGGCACGAAAATCTCGGCACCAGGCTTGGTCAGTTGCACTGGGTTCACCTCCCAAAGTTGTGCGCAATGGGATTATTTGTCGCACTCACCAATAGCTGGCAGACTGGCGGCAGCAACAGCCTGACCTACCCGCCGGGCCATCTCGTCAGGCAACGCAAGGGTGATTTTTGCCGCCAGCTCTGGGAATTCGGTCTTAAGCACTTCCTGGGCGCGCTCCAGAATTACGTGCCCACCCTCGCCTGAGGTGACGCGCCCGAGAATGAGGACGTAATTGATGTCGTACAGGTCGGCGTAATAAGCAATGCCGTAGCCCATGTACACCCCTATTGTCTCGAAAATGAGCCGCGCCCGCTCGTCGCCTGCCGCATGGAGGTCCTGAACAACCTTGAGCTTCTCCGCTGGCGTTAGATTGGGGTCCAGCTGTATACCGACCTTGGGCGCCAAACGGATGACGGCTTCTTGAGAAAAGTACTGTACACCGCAACCTATGTCGCCGGACCACTCGTCAACCGGTGCCCGGGGACTGAAGTCCACGGGCACGAAGGCCAGCTCGTTGAGCCAACCGGTGATATTTCCGTCCATGGTCACGTACCCGCCAGCTTCACTGGAGCCGAGGGCAATGCCAAGGACGCCGTTGGCGTTGAGGTTCATCGAGCCGGCCAAGGCAGTCACATCGCCGTCGTTAGCCACCTCGAGCGGCACGCCCCAGGCGTCCCGGATGCGCAGGAACAAGTCGGTGACCTCTGGGTCGAAGCGTTCTTTAGGCACGCCGCGGAAAAGGGACGCCACGCGCACACGGTTGTCAATGTAGATCCCGGCTGCACTGACCCCTATGGCGTCCACTCGTGGCATGTGGGCGGCGGCCATGTGTAGCGCGGACATGATGTGATGATAGTGGTAATTGGGGTCTGACTGGGTACGCGGATGCCAGACGACCTCTTCCTCGAAGACCGACTCACCTTCGATGACGGCGGCCACTTTGCGGTCGCTGGCCCCTGCGTCGAAGCCGATTCGACAGCCGTCGAGGTGACGGCCTATAGCAACAGTTTGTTCACGCTCTTCTGGCACTTGCTCAGGGGCCATGGCCTCAACCGTGAACTTGTGTTCGTACACGCCACCCATGAAGTCTTCGTCAAAGGCACGCAGTCCCTCCGGCGAATAGCATCTCTGAAGCCATTCGCCTATCTGTGACGGTCCGCCTACGTAAACTTTCCAGCCACCTCGCGCCCACAACAGTGTCTTCACTAATCGCTCGACGTAAGGCAAGTTCAGTTCAGCCCCGTCGGCAGACGGATCCAGCACCTCGGTGCGATACACCGAGATTAGCCCACTCCCTCGCTCCAATCCCAAGACCAAGGGAACAGCTTGTCCTGAGCTGCGAGCTTCTTCCAGGAAGGCGTGATTGGCCAACACTCCTGGGCGGAAGCTTTCATCGAGTGGCGGAACCACCTTAGGTTTTGGTAGCTTATCTTCAGGCCACATCGCTTTTTCTCTCCTTCACACAGAAAACCAACGCATGACAACCACAGGCACCTCCACAACTTTGTTACGGCTTGGCGCCTGTGTAGATAGCCATGATTTTATTCAGTACGGGCTTTTTTCCTCCTTCGGCCGCGCGGTCGCAGAAGGATTTCTCGCAGGGCCAGGGCGTTGTGCGGCGCATAGCCCTCGGCGTCGTTGTCAAAAAATACGAAGACGTCTCGGCCTTGCTGAAGGGCATGGCGAAAGTCGGCCGCCCACTCTTCTAGCTGAGCCTCGGTGTAGCAGGATGCATACAGTACTTCGTGGCCATGAAGGCGGGCGTACACGAAATCCGCGGTTATCTCCTTAACCAGAGGATACCGGGGCGTGTCAGCCCATACCAGAGTTGCTTTGTGTTGGCGTAGCAGCTCATAGCAGGGTTCCTGAAACCACGACTGGTGGCGGAATTCGAAAGCATACCGATGCCCGGGAGGCAGTAACCTGAGAAAGGCTACCAACCGGTCTGGGTCATAGTGGAAGCCCGGAGGGAATTGCCACAGGATGGGGCCAAGCTTTTCGCCCAGCAAAGCAGCCCGTGACATGACCAGGCGAGTTGGCTCTTCGACTTCCCGCAGGCGCCTCAAATGCGTGATGACGCGCGACCCCTTATAGGCAAAGAGAAATCCTGACGGCGTGCGCTCGACCCATGTTCTTATGGTAGTTTCCCGGGGCGTGTGATAAAAGGTTGAATTCAACTCGACACAGTCAAAGACGCTCGCGTAATGGGTAAGCTGGTCAACACCCTTCAGGTCCTCAGGGTAAAAAACGCCTGAGCGCCAATGTCTGTAGGCCCAGCCGCTTGTGCCTATCCAAGCCTTCGCCACCGCCTATTGTTCATCCCCTTCCGGCGGAGGTACGTCGGGGTGCGCTGGCTCATGGGACTCTTCTTCTTCGCTGCTACTGCGGCGCTCCTCTTCTTCCTCGGGACCACCAAACTGCCGCCGCACTTCTGCTAGTTCCCGCAGCCGCTTGTGCACTAGCCAGTTAATCGTGCCTTCTGGAAACTGGCCCTCCTCGTCCTTTGCGCCAGCCGGCACACCGGTTAGGAGTTCCATGGCCTCGTCAACGTTGGAGACAGCGTAGATGTGAAATTGGCCCCGTTGCACCGCCTCGATAACTTCGTCGCGCAGCATGAGGTTGGCGGTATTGGCCTCAGGCATGATGACGCCCTGAGTTCCCGTGAGGCCAACTTCTTTACACGCTGCGAAAAACCCCTCGATTTTTCGGTTGATGCCACCGACTGGCTGAATATTGCCGTGTTGGTCTACGGACCCGGTGACGGCAAGGTCTTGGCGCAGCGGCAAGCCGGATAGAGATGAAAGAATTGCATACAGCTCAGCCGACGACGCGCTATCTCCCTCGACTTCGTCATAGGTTTGCTCGAAAGCCAGCGTCACGGAGCACGACAGAGGCTGGTCCTGAGCGTACCGCTCTCCCAGGAAGCCTTCAATGATCATGCAGCCCTTGTCGTGGATAGGCCCGCTGAGCTTCGCCTCGCGCTCGATTGCTACGACGCCAGCCTGCCCGGCATACGAGCGAGCAGTAATACGGCTGGGAAGGCCAACTGGATAGTCTCCTATGGGAAGCACAGAAATGCCGTTGACCTGGCCGACTGCCTGGCCAGAGGTCTTCACCATGATGACGCCGCGACGTATGTATTCGATCAGTCTCTCCTCGATGCGGTTTGAGCGCCAGATTTTCTGCTTCAGGGCTTCTTCAACATCCGTGGCCTCGACAATTTCACGTCCAGCCCGACGCGCCCAGAAGGCTGCCTCCCTTACCAGGTTTTCGACTACGTTGAACCTGGCCGACAGCTTGTACTGGTCTTCCGCATCCCTGGCGGCATACTCCACGACACGGGCCACCGCTCCTGCTGAAAAAGCCGGCAGGCCTTCCTCGCGGCACTTGAGGGCGATGAAACCTGCGTACGCCCGGATGCGGTCTTCGGATCGCGGGTTCACCCAGTCGAAATCGGCATAAACACGGAATAGGCTAGGGAAGTCGGGGTCATAAGCATAGAGCAGGTAATAAATTAGCGGGGTGCCTATGACGATGACCTTGGCCTGGAGCGGGATGGGCTCGGGCTCGAGGCTGACGGTGGAAATCAGCCCCAGGTGCTCAGCAAGGGACTCGATGCGGATTTTGCGTTCTTTGAGCAGGCGCTTGAGGGCATCCCAGGCGAAGGGGCGCGTCAAGAGCGTGTAGGCGTCGAGGATGAGGAACCCGCCTGCTGCGCGATGGAGTGCCCCTGCATGAATCATGGTGAAATCCGTAACCAGAGCGCCCATCTGGGCCTGGTACTCGATGCGTCCGGTTAAGTTCTGGACTGTGGGATTCGCCTCGTAGATTACGGGTGCTCCCTGGCCGTTCTGATTGCTGACCAGCACGTTTGCGCGGTAGCGCTCGTAGGGCGGCTTTGGCTGAAGTGGTGGAGGCAGGTTAATATGGTGTTCGGATTCGCCCATGGCCATGCGCCAGTAGAGCTCGGCGTTTTCGGCAATGTCCTGCTGGATGCGGTCAAGATGCTCGGCGACGGCGGGTACGTCCCTGTAGCGGGCCTTGAAATCCTCTACAAGCCCCTCCACGGCAGCCGACACGACCTTGCGGTCCAGCTCCTGGACAGCCCGGCGGGCCTCGCGCTCCAGGCGATGGGCCCGGCGCATGATTTCTTCGAGGCGCCTTTCCAGCGCCTGGCGACGAGCTTCGATTTCCTCTCTTTGGGTTTCCGGCAGTTCCGCAAATTGCTGTGGTGTCATCACCTCGCCGCCCAGCATGGGTGCCAGCATCAGTCCCCCGGGAGTGCGGCCCACCGCAAAGTTCTGGCTGCGGGCCTCTTGCTCGAATTCATCCAGCTCTCTCTGGCGCTCGTCGCGGAAGGATTTGATTACCTGGTCGCGCTGCTGCGAATACTCGTCGCTTTCAAGAGCACGGGTGATTTCGCGACGCACGTCTTCGACAAATTGGTCGGTGTCCCGGCGGAACTGCACCCCGCGGCCCGGTGGTAGACATATGGCCTTAGGCCGCCGGGGGTCGTCAAAGTTATATACGTAGCACCAGTCTGGCGGCGTCGGCAGACTGGCAGCAATCTGCTCCGCGAAGGCCTGCGTCATGGAGTGACGGCCCGTCCCAGGTAGGCCCATGACAAAAATGTTGTAGCCGTCGGCGGCCATGTGCAGGCCGAGGTCCAGGGCGGCAAGCGCACGCTCCTGTCCGATGGGCCCGCTCATCGGCTCGATTTCGTCCGTGGTAGTGAAGCCCAAACGGTCTGAGTCGCATCGCCAGGCTAGCTCTTCGGGTCTTAGCTCGCGCAATCCAAGCACCTCTTACTTTGCGGTTTCCGATCTGCCCAATAACCTCGCAGCAGGTTCTCGGCCGTAGTCGGTGAACTGACTGCGGTGTTCTGCAAATACTGCTGCTAACCTCTCGCCTCCGCAGGTGTGCGGGTGCGACCATTATACAAAAGGGGCGAAGTCTGATGCTCTGCATGCTGGCTCTGCTTATGGGGGTAGCCGGGGCGGTGCCATTCGTAGAAGACTTCGCAGGAGCCGAATGGAGCTCCCGGTGGACACAGGTTTCAGGCAGTTTTGAGGTGCGGGAGGGGGCTGTGCGCAGCGCGGCGTCGGAGGAATGCTGGCTGGTGCGCCGGGCTGTCCTGCCGCCGAGAGCCGTCATTGTCGAGGCTGACATCACCCCAGAACAAGGTAAGGTCCCAGGAAAATGGTGCGCAGCCGGGCTGGCGGCCTGGCTCGCCAGCAATAACTACTGGCGGCTCGCCCTCGTGGAAAACGCTACCGATAAGGAACTGCGCTATTTCGAACTGGTCGAGAGGCTGAATGGTGTCTGGCAGGCCCAAAACGAGAGACCGACCTATCTCAAAGGCACCGGCGGCGACGATGCGTCCTGGGACTACGGCCGCACTTATCACTTCCGCCTGGAATGCACTCAGGATCGGGTTACGGGCACTATCTCGGAAGGACAGCGAGTAATCTGGCAGCGGTCCTTCGAGATGCCGCGGACTGTTGAGTCTTGCCGTGGTGGGATGCCGGCGCTGACAACGATGGCTATGGTAGCGCGCTTCGAGAATCTGCGAGGGGAGATGGAGCCAATGCCCCTGCCACGACGCGAAGGCCTTCCGGTTGTGCTGATACTAGACAATGACCTGCCGGGAGCTGACGAAGGCCTTGCAGGTTTTCTGGCATCGTGGCTTGAGGCGGCCGGGCTGAAAACGGAGGTCCGGCCCATTGGCTCCCTTGTCGAGACGCATCCTACCGCCGCCGAATGGGATGTGCTCGTGGTCCCATCGGCACAGGTAGTGCCGGCGGGCACCGGGCCAGCCCTGGCCCATTACCTTTCGAGCGGTGGCCAACTCGTCGTCACGGCCTCTGAAGTGCCCTTCGGGCGCCAGCTGGTCTCAGTCGCAGGCCAGTGGGTGACGCCGGAAGAAGCCCAAGCGTCCGTCAAAGGCGCCGCGACCCTGCTTTCGGTAAGCGACGAGGTGCCTGCAAGACTACAGGTGGAGACTAACGCCCCGGAGCACCGGAAGACAGTGACAGTCGAGGAACCGCCCCGCTTAGTCGGCGGGAAAGCCCTGCACTTTCGCGTGGAACAATTCGACGGGTGGGTAACCTGGGGCCTCGCTGTGCCTGTCGGCACGCTCCGTGACGAAAATCCGGTCCTTCTTTTCTGGGCCAGAGGCGACGAACAAACAACGCACCTTACCATCGAACTCCGTGAGCGGGATGGCTCCCGATGGATCGGAAGCGTGCCGATTAGCACTGAGTGGCAACGTTATGGACTGCCAGCCCACAGTCTTCCCTTCTGGCCTGATTGTCCGACCGCTGGA